>JALFHZ010000143.1 GCA_022776445.1 Lachnospiraceae bacterium | reverse complement strand
AGTGTCTGGAAATATATGGGATACTATATGATTGTGTATTTGGCGGCGCTTCAGGGAATTTCTTCTTCTCTGTATGAAGCTGCCGGAATCGATGGGGCAAATGGCTGGCAGAAACTGTGGTATATCACGGTTCCCATGTTGACTCCGACTACCTTTTTTGTATTGATCATGCTGACGATCCAGTGCTTTAAGGTATTCGATCTGGTATATGTTATGACTGGAGGAGGACCGGGTAATGCAACCAAGACACTGGTTAACTTTATTTACGAAAAAGCATTTACCAGCTGGGAATTCGGTCCGGCAAGTGCGGCAGCGATTGTTCTGTTTGCGATTGTACTGGTCATTACCCTGATTCAGTTTTCCGGGGAAAAGAAATGGTCTAAGGATATGTAGGAAGGGGAAGAAGTATGGAGCAGAAAAGAAAAGTTACAAAGCTGGTGCTGTATGTATTCCTGATTGGATTATCGTTGTTTATGCTGGTCCCGTTTTATTGGATGGTAATTTCATCTCTGAAACTGAATAAAGACGTGTTTTCTATTCCGATGAGATGGTGGCCGGAGACCATGCATCCGGAAAACTATAAGATTATCTGGGAAAAGCTTCCTTTGGTGACGTTTTTTCTGAATACAGCGAAACTGACTCTGTGTACGACAGCGATTCAGCTTTGTACCAGTTGTTTTGCAGCCTATGGTTTTACAAAATGTCATTTCAAAGGGAGAGATCTGATCTTTCTGATGTATGTAACAACGATTGCAGTGCCGTGGCAGGTATATATGGTGCCGCAGTTTATCCTGGTGTCAAAGATGGGATTGAATGATACCCACCTGGGATTGATTCTGATGCAGGCGTTTTCCGCATTTGGTGTGTTCCTGATTCGTCAGTTTTATATCAGTATTCCGGATGAACTGTGTGAGGCGGCACGTATTGATGGTCTGAGTGAATATGGAATTTTCCGGAAAATCATCTTCCCGCTGGGGAAGCCGGCGATGGCAACTCTGACAATTTTTACATTCACGAATGTGTGGAATGACTTTATGGGGCCTCTCATTTATCTGAAAACAAAAGAATTAAAAACAGTTCAGTTAGGTATCCGTATGTTTATTTCCCAGTATGGTGCTGATTATGCATGGATCATGGCAGCCTCAGTCTGCTCTCTGATTCCGGTTGTAATTGTATTCCTGAGTTGCCAGAAATTTTTCGTGGAAGGCGTGGCAGCCAGCGGTATTAAAGGCTAAGCAGATTGGAGGAGTAATATGGCTCAGACTTTGGAAAGCATTTTAAATTATCCGTCCATGGATGTAGATACGGCGAACGAGGCATTGGATCGTTCCGTTGGGGTGATCCGTGAGAATCTTGCAGAATTTACAGATCGGTTTCAGTCATCCAACAGTTTTGGCGGGTTTTATGTGCCTACGGAAAACGTGGAGTGGACGACAGGTTTTTGGACCGGAGAAATCTGGCTGGCGTATGAGCATACCGGAGAAGCATGCTTCCGAAAGGCAGCAGAGATTCAGGTTGAGAGTTTTCTGGAGCGGATTGAGAAAAAAATAGACGTAAATCACCACGATATGGGTTTTTTGTTCAGTTTGTCCTGCGTGGCAGCTTACAAGCTGACTGGTAATGCGCATGCGAAGAAAGCGGCACTTCTGGCTGCCGATCATCTGGCAGAGCGCTATCGTGAGAAAGGTCAGTTTCTGCAGGCCTGGGGGAATGTAGGAGAAGCAAAGGAATACCGTCTGATTATTGACTGTCTGTTGAATTTGCCGCTGCTTTACTGGGCAAGTGAAGTGACCGGACAGGCGCGTTATGCACAGATGGCGGAAAATCATATTCGTACGGCAATGAAATGTATTTTGCGTCCGGACGATTCCACATATCACACTCATTTTATTGATATGGAAACCGGCGAACCGACTTATGGTGTGACGCATCAGGGTAATCGAAACGGATCTGCATGGGCGAGAGGACAGGCCTGGGGAATTTATGGAATTGCGCTCAGCTATCGATATCTGAAAGAACCGTCGTATATCGATCTGTTCTGTAGGGTGACGGATTATTTTATCCGTCATCTGCCGGATGATCTGGTTCCTTACTGGGACTTCGATTTTGATACCGGAAGCACGGAGCCGAGAGATTCTTCCGCTTCTGCGATTGCAGTCTGTGGTATACTGGAAATGGCAAAGTATCTGGAGAAAGAACGGGCAGAGTATTATCGTCAGGCCGCGTATCGGATGCTGCGGGCATTGATGGATCGATGCAGCAATGGAGATATCAAAAAATCCAATGGGCTTCTGCTGCATGGTACTTATGCACGCGATTCGAAAGAAAATACCTGTACCAACCGTGGAGTCGATGAATGCAACACCTGGGGAGATTATTTCTATATGGAAGCATTGACCCGTATGGTGACAGACTGGAAGCTCTACTGGTAGAGGAAAGGGCGTGAGGGGATGAGGACAAATCTGGTTTATATTTTTGCGGATCAGTGGCGGTATCATGCACTGGGAGCATCCGGCCATGACCCGGTGCAGACCCCGTGTATGGATCATTTTGTGCAGGAGGGACTGAATCTGACCAATGCGTACAGTACGTTTCCTCTCTGCACGCCCCACAGGGGCAGTCTGATGACGGGAAAATACCCGCTTTCCATCGGACTCTGGACCAACTGCAAGATCGGTCTGGAAGAAGTGATTATGCTGAAACCGCAGGAGATCTGTATCGGGAATGTTTTGAAAGATCACGGATATCATACCGGATATATTGGCAAATGGCATCTGGACGCATCGGAACAGAACTTTGAAAAGCATCCGAGGAGCGGAGCGAAAGACTGGGATGCCTACACTCCGCCGGGAGAGCGGCGTCAGGGATTTGATTACTGGCTCTCCTACGGGGCCTGTGATGAACATCTGGATCCGCATTATTGGGCTGATTCACCGGAACCGATCCGTCCAGGAAAATGGTCTGCGGAATATGAGACCGATCAGGCGATCTCATTTATCAAAACCAATAAGGGAAAAGAAAATCCGTTTGCGCTGTTTCTTTCTTATAATCCGCCGCATCTTCCCTACGAACTGGTTCCGGACCGGTACTATGAGAAATTCCGGGAGCTTGAGATTTCATGGCGGGACAATGTTCCGCCGGAAAAACGTACTCCGGAGATGGAGACTATTGCCCGGCAGTATTTTGCTGCCGTATATGGGATTGACGAACAGTTCGGCCGTGTGATGGAGGTTCTGAAGGAAGAACATCTGGAGGAAGATACGCTGGTGGTATTGTCTGCTGATCATGGGGAAATGCTGGGGTCTCATGGATTGATGAGCAAGAATGTCTGGTATGAGGAGTCGGTTCACATACCATTGGTGATGCGTCAGAAGGGACGGATCGAGCCGGGAATGTGTCCGGTGCTGTTTGCGAGTCCGGACCATATGCCGACACTTCTGCAGCTTTTGGACCTTCCGGTTCCGGATACCTGTGAGGGATATGGACACGCAGCTTCTATATTAAAAGGAAATGATCCGGAAGCACCGGAGCAGATGTTTATCTGTTCCTATCCAGGAGGTGCAGAGATGGTTGGAGCGTTTGCAAAGCGTGGTTTGACGCATAAAGCATATGGATGGCGCGGAATTCTGACACCTCGCTATACATATGTGGCAAGCAATGGGTATGCTCCGGATGATGCGCAGGTGGAACTTCTCTATGACAGGAATACAGATCCGTTTCAGATGAAGCCGCGTGTGATTGAGAAGGATGACAGCAGCGATGAGATCACAGTTATGCGCAGCCAATTGGAAGGGTATCTGAAGAAACTAAAGGATCCGTTTTTGTGCAGGTGGAAGGAATTAGGGGGAAAATGAAACAAGATGAGGAGTAGGAATGGTGAAATTTACAGTAGAACAACCGGATTATGAAAAGAGTCCCTATACTGGCATGGGGCGTCAGCAGTATCTGGATCTCTGTCATTTCCTGCTGCAAGGTGTGTTTCGTCATGTGAAACATATGGAAGATCCAGTCATGTTTCCGAGAAAGGAAACACATATCAGTTACCCGCAACCAGGACAGCCGTCCTGGCGGCTGGCAGCTGAAAAATTTGAAGGTCTGGCGAGAACCTTTCTGATTGCGGCTCCGCTTTTAGCAGCAGAACCCGATGCAGAGGTTGCAGGAAGATCCGTAAAAGAATACTATAAAAATCAGATTCTCCGTGCAGTCACACCGGGAACCTGCAGTTATCTGATGACGATTGAAGAGATTCGTCCGCAGGGACTGCCGGGAGAACTGGCATTTCAGCACACCTGTGAGTGTGCTTCTCTCGTGATTGGGCTTTCTTTTTGCAAAACTGTAATTTGGGATACTTATACAAAAGAGGAAAAGGATCAGATTGCAGAATATTTGAGCGGTTTTGGGCATTCCCATACGGGACATCACAACTGGCGGCTGTTCAATATGCTGATTCTTGGCTTCTTGGACCGGGAAGGATATCCGATTGACCGGGACATGATGCGGGATCACGCGCAGGCAATTGTGTCCTATTATGCCGGAGACGGATGGTATCGGGACGGACATCTGTTTGATTATTATTGCCCCTGGGCGTTTCATGTATATGGACCGCTTTGGAATCAATGGTATGGATATGAAAAGGAACCTTGGCTGGCAGAGCGGATTGAGTGTTACTGTCGTGAATTTGTAAAGACTTATCCGGCAATGTTTGACCGGGAGGCACATGTAACCATGTGGGGGAGAAGCGGAAGCTACCGATGTGCGGCATCAGCACCGCTGGCATCTGTTTATCTTCTTCGGAATCATGGACAGGAGCAGGGATTTGGTGGGCTTGCACGCAGAATGATCTCCGGTTCCATCCTGCAGTTTGTCACCAGAGAGGAGTGCTTCTATGAAGGAATCCCGCACCTGGGATTTTATGGTCCCTTTGAGCCTATGCTTCAGTCCTACAGCTGTGCTGCAAGCCCGTTCTGGCTGGCGGATCCGCTGCTCTGTCTGATTTTGCCGGAGGATCATCCGTTTTGGACGGAGGCGGAACATAATGGAAACTGGGAAGAAATAGAGTCTTCCGAAGATAACTACGGGGTGAGCACGACGGTTTTAAACGGACCGGGGATTGTCATCGACAATCACAGGGAAAATGGGCTTACGGAATTCCGAACCGGAAAGGTGCTGATGAAGCAGGACAATCCGGGACTGGCGGGATACATGCGTCTGGCTTTTAACAGCCATTTCCCGTGGGAGAAGCTGAGTTTTTCCGGTCATGCGGAGGCTATGCAGTATCTGTTGAAGTATGATGGAGAGAGAGCAGGGCGCATTCCGAATATCTGTATGTATGCGGGGGTGAGAGACCGAGTTCTGTATCGGAAGGTATATTTTGATTTCCAGTTTACGTTTCAGGATCAGGCATCTATAGATCTGGCGGACTTCCCGGTAGCTCTGGGAACGATGCATGTGGATAAGGTGCGGATTCCAAAGAAACCATATGAATTGTCTCTGGGAGCTTTCGGGCTTCCGGTGCAGGGAAACGTGCAGATTCAGGAACGGACCTGCCCGCGGACGGGAGCCAGAGCTGTGATTGTTTCTTCGGATTGGGGACAGGCAGCCATGGTTGCTTATTCCGGATTTGATGAGTTGAAGTGGGAGAGGCGATATGGCATGAATGCCGTGACGGAGGAAAGTGTGCTGATCTACGGCATCAGCCAGAGGACCCGGTATTATGAATATTCTCCATATCTGATGATCAGTGCGGTGTTGACGAAGCGAGATGATTCGGAATGGACGGATGATGAGCTGTTTCCGGCAGCGGAGATTGCAATGGAAGATTTACAGAGATGCGGAGGGTATGGACCGGTCAGAATACGGCTGAAAGACGGAGCGAAATATGAGGTTTCCTATGAGGGGATGGAAGGAACGCTTCAGATCTGATAAACGGAAAGATGAAAGAAGGAGATGTGGCGGCACAATGTTTCAATAAAAACTGTGCCGTGCATCTCCTTTTCTCTGTTTGTTTTGGTTTATCGGTATCCGTTCGGATTCATCGTCTGCCATCTCCAGCTGTCTTCACACATTTCCATCAGTCCGCGTTCCGCAGTCCATCCCAGTTCCTTCTGGGCGAGAGAAGGATCCGCATAACAGGTGGCAATATCGCCCGGGCGGCGCGGCTTGATGATGTACGGGATCGGTTTGCCGCATACACTGGAAAACGCATGGATCATCTCCAGAACGCTGTAGCCGCGTCCGGTTCCAAGGTTGTAAATCCGTACATCCGGAGTATCGTTGAACTTATTCAGAGCCTTGACATGCCCCAAGGCAAGATCGACAACGTGGATATAGTCGCGGACTCCGGTACCGTCCGGGGTATCGTAGTCATTACCGAAGACACCGACTTCCTTCCGCTTGCCGACCGCAACCTGAGTAATGTATGGGGTCAGATTATTGGGAATTCCACATGGGTCCTCTCCGATCAGACCGCTTTTATGTGCGCCTACCGGATTGAAATAGCGCAGCAGGATCACATTCCATTCCGGATCGGATACGTGGAGGTCTGTAAGCACCTGCTCCAGCATTCCCTTGGTCTGCCCGTAAGGATTGGTGATCTTTCCCTTTGGACATGCTTCCGTGATCGGAATGAAAGCCGGATCCCCGTATACGGTGGCAGAAGAGCTGAAAATAATCTTTTTGACTCCATGGCGGCGCATGACATCACACAATACAAAGGTACCGGTCAGATTGTTGTGATAATATTCCAATGGTTTTGCGACGGATTCTCCCACCGCTTTCAAGCCTGCAAAATGAATGACGGCATCAATTGGTTCCTGATCAAAGATATGGGTTATGGCATCAGAGTCAAGAAGATCTGCTTTGTAAAATGTGAGTGTTCTGCCGGTAATCTGTTTTACCCGTTTTAAAGATTCCTCAGAAGAATTGCAGAGATTATCGACAACGACAACCTGATGTCCACGGTTCAGCAGCTCCACGCAGGTGTGGCTTCCAATATATCCGGCACCGCCGGTTACAAGAATATGCATAATATAATCCTCCTGAAACGATTATTGAAGTCGGGATGCAGTGTCCGCAACAATTTGGTGCATGGTGTCCCATTTCTTTTCCATATCGGCAACCAGGGCAAACTGGCTGCGGCAGCGGTCCAGATTGTGATGTTCCCGATGAATTCGGAAATAGGTGTCCCCCTGGAGATAATCGGTAAGAAAACGCATGCCGCATTCCAGTGTCATCATTTTGGCTCCCATCGGCATCATCTGTATCTCCAGACCGGTCAGACTTCCCTCGCATCCTTCCAGAAATCCTCTGGTGTATGTTTCAAACAGTTCCAGAGAAAGGGAAACTTTGGACAGATCGGTTTCGTCTTCTTCTCCGGTGTTGGCGCCGAAGCGGATGGAATCACCATAATCGAAGAGAGAAGAGCCTGGCATGATGGTATCCAGATCAATGACGCAGATTGCTTCTCCAGTCTGATCATCCAGCATGATGTTGTTTAATTTTGTGTCATTGTGTGTGACACGCTGCGGGAGTTTTCCCTCTTTCAGAAGATTCATGATGACCGGAATATCGTTGGCGCGTTCCATGACAAACTGAATTTCTTTCTGTACGGATGCGGCACGGCCACAGGAATCATCATTGACAGCTTTTAAGAAGGTTTCGTAGCGGGCCGGGGTATTGTGGAAATCGGGTATGGTCTCAGTAAGCTCAGCAACCGGGTATTTTGCGAGAAGACGCTGAAAATGACCGAATGCCTTTGCGCTCTGGTAGAAATCCTCCGGCTTTCTTACCACGTCATAGGTGGCAGCACCGTCAATAAAACGGTAAATTCTCCACCAGGAACCGATACTATCCTGATAACAGCAGTGCCCGTCTTTCGTGGAAATCAGTGTCAGAGTTTCCCGATTTGGATCTCCGTTTGCTTTGATTATTTCGTTTCTGAGAAATTCTGTTACGCCGGAAACATTATTCATCAGTCCCTCCGGGTCATGGAACACATGGGTGTTGATACGCTGGAGAATAAAACAATGCTTTCCGTCCTCTGCTTTTGTGGCGAGAAAAAAGGTGTCATTGATGTGTCCGTTTCCATAACGACGGCACTCGGAAAGGCTGCCGGGCAGTATAAATGTCTGAATCGCCTCTTCCATCTGGCTGCATGCACCGTTGGCAAGTTCTGTAAAATTCATAATCAGTTTTCCTCCTAGTATAATAATGGTATAGTCAAGAATGACTACTGATTAATAGTTACAAAGTCCAAATCTAATAAATCTATATAGATATAACGGAAGGAGGAA
>JALFHZ010000117.1 GCA_022776445.1 Lachnospiraceae bacterium | reverse complement strand
CCAGCTGTTCCATGAACCGTTTGATAAATGTGGATTTACCGGTTCTGACAGGTCCCACAACCCCCAGGTAAATCTCACCTCCGGTTCTTGCTTTGATATCTCTGTAAATATGATACTGATCCATGAAGATACCCCCTTGCTATACTAATACAGTATATGCCGGGGGGTACCAGGTTATTTATAATCGTTTCCGGTATCTTCCCCACGAAGAATCGCCAGCGCCTTGCGTGCACGCTGATCCAGCGTATACGTCTGGAAAGACATCTTCTTCACCCGTCTGATATCCTTGTTATCCTCAATCTCAGCGATCTTGACCTTTGATGCCAGCTCACTGCAGGAAATATCCTCAATATAATCAAAATACGTCATGACATTCCGCTTGGTCAGCATTGCAAGCGCTTCCAGCACATCTCTGGAAAATCCTTCCGCCCGCAGATCCTGAATGGACAACTCCGTATCCTCCATCACATCATGAAGAACCGCCACGATCTTTTCCTCTTCCGTATCCATCTTATCCATGACACGCATGGCATGATTGATATACGGAAATCCCTTTTCATCCTCCATACCTGCCAGAGCATTGGTGGCAAATTCAATCGCCTTTGATAACATGGTCATAAGTCATTCCTCCATTCCTTACTTTTTGGAAGACATATACAGATGACGCGGAATACCGCCTACCATAACAGATGGAGAATCGCCCTGAATCAGCGGACGCACATAGTCAATGAATTCCTCCGTGACATAGGTGCCGTCTTTCGTAATCCAGTCTCTCGGAACCAGCTTCTCGCCGTTGGCAATCTTATGTACATCATAGATTCCGGTTGAGCACTGATACGGGTCATCAGACACACGGTCAATGACTACCATCTTTCCGGTGTCACCCTCATCTGCAGCCTTCACTGCGGCACCGCCTACCATAAATGCTTCATTTACATCCACACGGGAAGCCAGATGTGCCGCGCTTCTCTGCAGCGTACTGAACTCCACCGCTCTTGTCTTGCATCCCACCTCCTGATTGATCACATTCGCCAGATAGCTTGCCGTACCGGTCAGCTGCTTATGACCAAAAGCATCCACATAATCCACACCGGTTCCCAGCTCGCTGACATAGGTGCCTTCCTTCGTACGGATGCCTTCAGAAACCGCCACAACCACAACGTCTTTCTTCTCCAGGGTCTTCTTAACTTTCGCAACAAACTTCTCAATATCGAACGGAAGCTCCGGAAGATAGATCAGATCCGGACCGTCACAGTCCTCACCTTTGGATAACGCGGATGCACCGGTCAGCCAGCCGGCATTACGTCCCATAATCTCGATGATCGTAACGAGCTTCTTCTTGTAGGAAAAACCAAGACCGTCTCGAATAACTTCCTTCGTGGAGGTGGCGATATACTTGGCAGCACTGCCATATCCAGGCGTATGATCCGTCAGAGCCAGGTCATTGTCAATCGTCTTCGGAACGCCGACAAACTTCTGCTTCTGTCCCGTCAGGATCGCATAATCGGAAAGCTTCTTGATCGTATCCATGGAATCATTGCCTCCGATGTAAATAAAACATTCGATATCCAGCTTTGTCAGAATCTCGAAAATCCTCACGTAAATCTCCTGATTCTCGTGGATATCCGGTAATTTATAGCGGCAGGTTCCCAGAAATGCGGATGGCGTTCTCTTCAAAATCTCCACATCCAGATCGGTCTTGATGTGCTTGGAAAGATCCACATACTGTTCATCCAGAAGTCCCTGAATTCCATATAACATGCCATAAACTTTCTTCGCCCCTCGATCAATCGCCGTCCGGTAAACACCTGCCAGACTGGAATTAATTACTGCTGTCGGACCTCCGGACTGTCCCACAATCACATTACCATGCATGCTGCATACCTCCTCAATAAAAGTTATAAACCTTGTGAGTATTTTACCACAAAAAAGAGGGAAAAGTCCACAACTTTTCCCTCTTTTTTCTATAATTTTCTGACAAAATATCACAGTTATTCACTCAGATATGCTTTCTTGACAGAATCATCATTCATCAGTTTGTCTGCAGCTCCGCTGAGCACGATCCTGCCGGTCTCAAGCACGTAGGCACGATCCGCAATCGAAAGCGCCTTCTTCGCATTCTGTTCCACAAGAAGCACCGTAACCCCGTCATCATTGATCTTCTGAATGATATCAAATATCTCATTTACATAGATCGGAGACAGACCCATAGAAGGCTCATCCATGACAATCAGCTTGGGCTGTGACATCAGCGCACGACCCATCGCAAGCATCTGCTGCTCGCCTCCGGACAGGGTACCTGCCATCTGATTTTTACGCTCCTCCAAACGCGGGAAACGGGTATAAATCATCTTCAGATTATTCTCAATCTCGTTCTTATCCGAACGGGTATAGGCACCAAGCTTCAGGTTCTGAAGCACCGTCATCTGAGAAAATACGCGTCGGCCCTCCGGCACATGCGCGACCCCCATCGATACCAGCTTATGTCCCGGCAGACGGGTAATATCCTTACCGTCATAGACAATGTGTCCGGCTTTTGGCGGAATCAGTCCGGTGATCGTCTGAAGTGTCGTAGTCTTGCCGGCTCCGTTGGCACCAATCAGCGCGATGATCTCTCCCTGGTTTACTTCAAAGGAGATGCCCTTGATGGCCTGGATCACACCGTAATATACTTCCAGATCTTTAACTTCCAGTATTGCCATGATTCTCTCCTCCTACTCTCCCAGATAAGCGGTAATTACGCGCTTATCATTCAATACTTCCGAGGTCTCGCCCTGCGTCAGAACCTGGCCGAAGTTCAGCACGGTCAGTTTCTCGCAGATTCCGGAAACCAGCTTCATATCATGCTCGATCAGAAGAATCGTCATGTCAAAATTATCCCGCACAAAGCGGATCGTCTTCATCAGCTCGGCAGTCTCGTTCGGGTTCATGCCGGCTGCCGGCTCATCCAGAAGCAGAAGCTTCGGATCCGTAGCGAGTGCTCTTGCAATCTCCAGCTTACGCTGTTTGCCGTAAGGGAGATTGGATGCCTTATAGTCGCATTCTCCATCAAGATCAAACACCTTCAACAGTTCCATCGCACGCTCATTCATCTCACGCTCCACCTTAAAATACTTCGGAAGACGGAAAATTCCCTCCAGTGTGGAGTATCTGTGATGATTGTGCAATCCTGCCTTTACGTTGTCCAGAACACTCATGTCCTTGAACAGACGGATATTCTGGAAGGTTCTCGCGATGCCGGCCTGATTGATCTCAATGGTGCTCTTGCCGGTGATATCATTGCCGTCCAGAATGATATGTCCGGTATCCGGCTTATATACGCCGGTCAAAAGGTTGAACACCGTCGTCTTGCCGGCGCCATTCGGTCCGATCAGACCATAGAGCTGACCCTTTTCAATGGTTACGCTGAAATTGTCAACTGCCTTCAGGCCACCAAAGGAAATGCCGATATTATTAACTTCCAACATTGCCATAATTATGCAGCCTCCTTTGCAGTCTTTTTATTCTTCTTGATCTTCTCCATAAATACCGCGCGCATTTCAATCGCCTTCGGGCTGGAGTTGAAAATCATCATCACGATCAGAACAATCGCGTAAATCAGCATACGATAGTCATTCAATCCGCGCAGCAGTTCCGGAAGCATGGTAAGCACGACAGCCGCAATCATCGAACCGCGGATATTGCCCAGGCCGCCCAGCACCACAAACACCAGAATCATAATGGACATATTATATCCGAAGCTCTTCGGCGTCGCCGCCAGAGAGGAAATATTGTGCGCATACAGAACACCCGCAATACCCGCCAGTGCCGCTGAAATCGCAAATGCCATCAGTTTGTATTTCGTAATATTGATGCCGATGGATTCTGCCGCAATGCGATTGTCACGGATGGACATAATCGCACGTCCGGTACGGGAATTGATCAGATTCAGTACGATCGCAAGTGTAATCAGAACCAGAATAATGCCGATTGTAAATGTGGCTGCCTTCGGTGTGCCGGTGATACCCTGCGCTCCTTTGACAATAACGACACCGGTTTCATCCATTCCAAGAGACATCGTATCCTTGATGGAGAAATGGAAGCCGCTCGCGTCCTTGCCGATATACATAACGTTGATCAGGTTCTTGATAATCTCACCGAACGCCAGGGTAACAATTGCCAGATAGTCGCCTTTCAGACGAAGTACCGGAATACCGATCAGAATACCGAATGCGCCGGCCACTGCCGCACCGACGAGAAGGGCCAGCAGGAAACGTACCGGAACACTCGGGATCGCCTGTTCCATACATTTGGTAAAAAATGCTCCGCTGAATGCACCGACACACATAAACCCTGCATGACCAAGACTCAGCTCGCCAAGGTTACCAACCGTCAGGGTCAGTGAGACCGCAAGAATCACATAAATACAAAGAGGAACCAGAAGTCCCTTCATCAGGCTGCTCATATGCCCGGTGCTGATCAGAAGCTGCGCAAGGATCCAGCAGATGATGACAAGCGCATAGGTTATGCTGTTCTGAATTAATACTTTATTCTTCTTCATCGCCAAATTCCTACACTTTCTCCATAATCTTTTTGCCCAGAATACCGGTTGGGCGTACCAGAAGCACAATAATCAAAACAGAAAATACGATTGCGTCGGACAGCTGCGAAGAAATATATGCTTTGGAAAGGTTCTCAATCACGCCCAGCAGAACACCGCCGATCAGTGCTCCCGGGATGGAACCGATGCCACCGAATACGGCTGCCACAAATGCCTTGATACCCGGCATGGAGCCCGTATAAGGAGTCAGGGAAGGATATGTGGAACAGAGCAGCGCACCTGCAATCGCCGCAAGTGCGGAACCAATTGCAAAGGTAACAGAAATCGTCTTATTCACATCAATCCCCATCAGCGTCGCTGCACCGTTGTCTTCGGATACGGCAAGCATAGCCTGACCCATTTTGGTCTTGTTGATGAAAGTAGTCAAACCAAGCATAATCACGATACAGCTTATAATCGTCACAATCGTAACACTTGAAATCTGAAGCTGTCCTCCCGCCAGTTTCAGTCCCGGCAGGTTCACAACAGACGTGAACTGACGCGCATTAGAGCCAAAGATCAGCAATGCCACGTTCTGAAGCAGGTAGCTGACACCAATCGCAGTAATCAGAACCGCCAGAGAAGACGTTCCGCGAAGCGGCTTGTACGCAATGCGCTCAATCGTAACACCCAGCAGCGTGCACGCGATCACAGCCACCAGAATTCCCAGGATCGGAGGCAGCCCCAGTGTACTGACGAACGTAAATATCACAAAACCACCGACCATAATGACATCGCCGTGAGCAAAGTTCAGCATCCGCGCAATACCGTAAACCATCGTATATCCCAATGCAATGATTGCGTAAATACTGCCCAGGCTGATGCCATTGATTAAATAAGACAGAAAACTCATGAATCCCACACCTCTTTGTTTTTTTCTATTGAAACAATATGTCGAATTATAACATAGGAAGAATCGAAGTTCAAGCACAAGTTGTCATTTAGATAAAGACATCTGACTTTCCGGCAGGAACAAAACATGTTCCAACCAAACGGAATTCCCGCACATTGAAAAAGGGGAATCGTCGTAATCGACGACCCCCTCTCGGATCACAAAAACTGTCAGTTACAGCTTACTGCATCTCGTATACGCCGTTTACAATCTTAACAGCCTTCGGAGCTTTGTTCGGCTCGCCAGCAGCGTTCCAGGTCATACCTGCGCCGGTCAGGCCATCGATGGAGATCTCTGTCATAGCTGCTTTCATTCCATCGCAGATTGCGGAAACTTCCATATCCGGGGTTACGCCGGATTTCTCAATTGCTGCCTTGATTGCGTAAACCGCATCATAGGAATCTGCTGCAAACTGGTTCGGCTCTACGCCGTAAGCAGCTACATAAGCCTCAGTAAATTCCTTACTGCTCTCCTCAGTAGTAGAGAACGGAGTCAGCAGCATCAGCCCCTCAGCCAGGGAAGTGTCAAAGTTCTCAACAGTCAGGATACCATCCATACCGTCACAACCGAAGAAAATCGGGCTGAATTCCTTGTCGGCAGCCTGCTTCAGGATAACAGATGCCTCCTGATAGTAGATCGGCAGGAATACCAGCTCAGCGCCTGCTTCTTTCGCCTTGTCCAGCTGTACGGAGAAATCCGTGTTGCTGTCTGCAGTAAACGCTTCATCAGCAACAACCTCAATACCCTGGTTACCGGCCTCCTTCACAAAGGACTCACGGATACCGGAAGAGTATTCGGTAGAGCTGTCATAAATAATCGCAACCTTGGTAGCCAGCTTATTCTCACCAATATATTTTGCAGATGCAGTACCCTGATCTGGGTCAGCAAAACATACACGGAATACGTTGTCATTTGCCACACACTCTACTGCGGAACCGGATGGAGTAATCTGGAACAGATTATCGTTCGCAGACTCTGCAGCTACTGCGATACACGGCTTGGAAGTGGTTGCACCAACCAGCATCTGCATACCCCAGTCCTTCAGGGTGTTGTATGCGTTCACAGACTTCTCCGGATCATGCTCGTCGTCCTCAGCCTTGTTCTCAAGCATCATGCCGTTGATACCGCCTGCTGCATTAATCTCCTTGACTGCCAGATCCGCACCGTTTGCCACAGCGATACCATAAGCTGCTGCCGGACCGGTCAGCGGTCCGATCACACCTATCTTAAATGTACCGCCTGCTGCTTCAGCTGCTGCTGCGGTAGTCTCTGCTTCGGCCGCTGCCGCGGTGGTTTCAGCTGCACCTGCTGCTGCGGTAGTCTCTGTCGGTTTGCTTCCGCCGCATGCAGTCAGGGAAGCTGCCATTGCTACTGCTAAACCTAAACTAACAAATTTCTTCATAATGCTTCCTCCTCTTTTTTAGAAAACAGGCTTCCCGCTCACAGGAAGCCTGTTATTTAAGCATAACTTATTATATTCACATAAAAATAACTTGTCAAGCACTTTTCCACGCTAAAACAGTGATACGCTGCTTTTGTTTTCTGCGGTTTTATCGCGAAGCATCAGATCACGCACCGCATCGGCAGCAGGCTTTCCTTCAAACAGCACCTGATTCACTTCGGAAATGATCGGCATCTCCACCTGATATTTCTTCGCCAGTGCCAGGCCGGCCCGGGCGGAATAAACACCTTCCACCACCATCTGTACTTCGTCCATAGCCTCCTGCATAGTATACCCCCTGCCGATCAGAATTCCGGCTCTGCGGTTGCGGCTGTGCATACTGGCACAGGTAACAATCAGATCCCCGATCCCGGCAAGACCGCCAAGTGTCTCATACCGGCCTCCCATCGCAGTACCCAATCTGGAAATTTCGGCAATTCCTCTGGTAATCAGAGCCGCCTTGGTATTGTCTCCGTACCCTAGTCCGTCCGCAATTCCGGCGGCCAGCGCAATTACATTCTTCAGTGCTCCTCCGATTTCAATCCCGAGAACATCCGAGCTTGTATAAACACGAAAAACCGGACTCATAAACTGATTCTGAATGTATTCTGCCGTCTCCCTGTCCGCAGCTCCGACCACACAGGTCGTAGGAAGCCCCCGGCTTACCTCTTCTGCATGACTGGGTCCGGAAAGCACCGTTACATTGGCGCACGGAATTTCTTCGCGAATAATGTCCGTGAGCGTCATCAGCGTTGCTTCTTCAATGCCCTTCGCCACATTGACGATGATCTGCCCATCCGGGCAGAACGGACGCATCCGGAATGCCATCGTTCTCACATGAATGGACGGCACTGCCATCACAACAAAATCCTTCTCTTTCATGACTGTTTCCAGATCACTGGTGAATTCCATATCATCCGGCAATACCAGATCCGGAAGCGTCGCAAGCCTTCTGGTCGTGCGCAGCTGCTCCGACTTCTGCGGCGTCGAGGACCAGACTGTCACCCGATGCCCGTTTGCGTGCAGCAGAACCGATAAGGCAGTCCCCCAGCTGCCGGAACCTATGATGCCAATTTCAGACATAGCTTTTTACTCCTTTTTCTTTGCGCCGATCTTGTTCTCAGTACCGGATAAAAGACGTCTGATATTCGTATGATGTCTCCAGACTCCCAGTACACTGATTACCGCCGCAACCAGAATAAATTCCGGGATATGTACAGCAGCCAGGCCATAATCTCCGCAGACTGCACCGAAAAACACAAATCCGGCGAACATCAGCGCCATCACCAGAATCGATCCAAGCGAAACATAGCGCGTTACATAAACCACGCTGGAAAACACGATAAAGCAGACCAGTGTCACGCGCCAGTCCAGTGCTGCCATAAGTCCTGCACAGGAAGCAATTCCCTTGCCTCCGCGGAATCCCATATAAAACGGATAATTGTGCCCCAGCACAACGCCGAGCCCCGTATAAAGCAGATACAGATACAGCACATCCGGCTGATCGCGGAAAAGATACCGTGTCACCAGAGTGGCAAAAATCATCTTAAATGCATCCCCCAGAAATACAATCAGTCCTGCCTTCACTCCCATCACACGCAGGATATTCGTACTGCCCGAATTGCCGCTTCCATAGTTGCGGATGTCAATATGATGTCCCCTGCTGTAAAGATAACCGGTCTGGAACAGCCCAAACACATACCCCATAACGAGACAGATAACCCTCTCCATTTACTGCTCCTTTCCATTGCGTTCGCGAATGATAAATTTCAGAGCGGTTCCGCGAAAACCGAATGATTCCCGAATCCGGTTTTCCAGATAACGCACATAAGAGAAATGCATCAGTTCCTTGTCATTGACAAAAATCACAAAAGTCGGCGGCTTCACTGCCACCTGTGTCATATAGTAGAGCTTCAGACGCTTACCCTTATCGGACGGCGGCTGCTGCAGAGCAACGGCCTCTGTCATGATCTCATTGAGCACACCGGTCGCAATACGCAGAGTCTGATTCTCACGCACCATGTCGATCAGTTCAAATAATTTGCTGATTCTCTGACCGGTGACCGCAGAAATAAACAAAAGCTCCGCATAAGGCATAAAGGAAAGCGTATCCCGGATCCTTCTGGTATGTTCGTAAATGGTCTTATCGTTCTTCTCGATGGCATCCCATTTGTTCACGGCAATGATCAGGCCCTTGCCCCGGTCAGGTGCACTGCCGGCAATCTGTGCATCCTGCTCCGTCACACCCTCCGTCGCATCAATGACAAGGATGACCACATCCGCACGCTCCACAGCCGATACGGTGCGGATGATGCTGTAACGCTCCAGATCCTCCTTGATCTTGCTCTTGCGGCGCAGTCCTGCCGTGTCGATGAAGACGTATTCCGTTCCGTTGTGAACCACCTCCGTATCGACCGCATCGCGGGTCGTTCCGGCGATATTCGATACAATCACACGGTTCTCTCCGATCAGTTTATTAATAATAGAAGATTTTCCCACGTTTGGTTTGCCCACAATCGCAACACGCGGACGCTCGTCCTCCGCCTCCTCCAACTGTTCCGCAGAAAAATGCTTCGTCACCTCGTCCAGCAGATCCCCCAGTCCAAGACGGGATGCTGCCGAGACCGGAATCGGATCGCCGATTCCCAGATTGTAAAATTCGTATACATCGTTGCCAAACTTCTGGAAGCTGTCCACCTTGTTCACTGCCAGAACCACCGGTTTACCGGACTTGCGCAGCATATCCGCCACTTTTGAGTCCGCATCAACCAGACCCTGACGCACATCCACGATAAAAATGATCACATCTGCCGTATCAATCGCTATCTGCGCCTGCTCACGCATCTGGGACAGAATGATGTCTTTGCTGTCCGGCTCAATACCGCCGGTATCAATCAGAGTGAAGTTCATGTCCAGCCAGGAACAGTCCGCATAAATACGGTCTCTGGTCACTCCCGGCGTGTCTTTTACAATGGAAATCATCTCCCCTGCCAGTACATTGAACAGGGTGGACTTTCCCACGTTCGGACGTCCAACAATCGCAACAATCGGTTTGCTCATACTTATATCTCCTTTAGCTCGTATGGTTCATATACGGGTATTTGTGGTTCTGTTTCTGCATGCAGAATCGCGTCAACCAGATCCTGCCCGCTTGATTTTACAATATTAATCGGTACTTGTAAAGCAATTTGAAGTTCCTCCCGGGTCACATCATCCAGGAAAACTTCCTCTCCGCTGCGGAACATACATACCGGGAGCAGCAGTCTGCTGCCCAGCTTCCTGCCGGCCAGCTGCTTTTTCAGATCCGTTCCGGTGATCAGTCCGGCAACGGTAATCATCTCGCCGAAAAAGTCATTGCGGATCTCATAGACATGAACCTTCTTGTGCGGACAGAGCTTCCTGATCTTCTCCACCTGCTGCTTCACATGCGGATATGCAAGCCTTCCGGTGGCAATCGAAAGCTCTTCTTCCGTTTCCTCTTCCGGGTTTCTTCCGCCTTCCGTTTCCCGCAGCTGCTCCAGTGCCGCATCCACCTCCAGATCCAGAAGCCGCATCATCCCGACACCGTTCTCCAGCTGAGGGAAACCGTCGTACCGCTCTTCCTCGGGCATATCGCGCTCCGCCGTCAGATAGAACTCATCGCTTGCGTGAATGAAATGAATCCCGTGCTCCTCATAAATCCGCTTCTGCCAGGCCTCGATGATCTCCAGCGCTGCCTGTGCATCCTCCTTTTGAAACGGCTCCAGCGGATAGAGTCCGTCACGGAACCGGGAAAGGCCCACCGGCACCACGGAAACACTCTCCATGCACGGAATATACTTCGTCAGATCCCGGATCGTGCGGTCCAGCTCCGCACCGTCATTGATTCCCCGGCAGAGAACGATCTGCCCGTTCATCGGCACGCCTGCTTCAAACAACGTGTCAATCTTCTTCAGAGAATCCCCGGCAAACCGGTTGTTCAGCATCCGGCAGCGAAGCTCCGGGTTCGTTGTGTGCACGGAAATATTGATGGGAGCCAATTTAAAGTCAATGATACGCTGAATATCATGATCCTTCATATTCGTAAGCGTCACATAATTGCCCTGAAGGAAAGACAGTCTGGAATCATCGTCTTTAAAATACAACGTCTCCCGCATTCCGCGAGGCATCTGATCGATAAAGCAGAAAATGCACTTGTTGCTGCAGGATTTGTAATCGCTCATCAGGCCGTTCTCAAACGTAATTCCCAGATCTTCATAATCATTCTCGATCTCCAGTTCCCACAGTTCTCCGTCGGTCTTCTCTACCAGCATCACCATGCTTTCGCTGTCTACATAATATTCATAATCAAAAATATCTTCTACTTCTTTGCCGTTGATCTTCAGAAGCCGGTCTCCCGGCTCCAGCTCCAGTTCCTCCGCGATCGAACCTGGGTCCACAGCTTTGATTAAATGTCCTTTCGTGTTCATTCAAATTCTTCCTTCTCTATTGTTCTATTAATCATAACAGCATTCCTTTGCTTTGTAAAGGAATCCCCTTTTGTTTTTTTTACGGAAATATCCCCCATGCTATTGACTGTCACTCATGGAAAATGGTATAAAGTTAAGTAAGAAATTGTCGTTTTTTATCAATCGATTCAGAAAAAAATACAATCAAAGGAGCTATCCCACAATGGCCAACAATTACGTATTCAACGATATCCTTCCGGTTGCACCGCTTAAAATCGCGGCACTGGAAAGCTGCCGGGAACTGGCGCAGAAGGTCAACAATCACATCGTCGACTTCCGCCACAACGATACCGAGGAGCTGATCCGCCGCAAGAAGGATTTAAACTACCGCGGCTACAACGTCGATTCCTATCTTCTGAACTGTTCCTGCCCAAGGTTCGGTTCCGGTGAAGCGAAAGGCGTGATCCGGGAGTCTGTCCGCGGAACCGATCTGTACGCTATGGTAGACATCACCAATTACAGTATCCCCTATACCGTGTGCGGCTACACCAACCACATGTCCCCGGATGATCATTTTCAGGATCTCAAGCGCATCATCGGTGCCTCCGTCGACACTGCACACCGTGTCAATGTGATCATGCCGTTTCTGTACGAGGGACGTCAGCACAAACGCACCAAGAGAGAATCCCTCGACTGTGCAATGATGCTTCAGGAACTGGTCAACATGGGCGTGTCCAATTTCATTACCTTTGACGCACATGATCCGCGGGTGCAGAACGCGATTCCGCTGCTCGGCTTTGACAATTTCATGCCTACCTACCAGTTTGTGAAGACGCTCTTCAACCATGACCACTCCTTAAAGATCGACAAGGATCACCTCATGGTCATCAGCCCGGACGAAGGCGCCATGAACCGTGCCGTATACCTTGCCAACAACCTGAGCGTAGATATGGGCATGTTCTACAAGCGCCGTGACTATTCCCGCGTAATCGACGGCCGCAACCCGATTGTTGCACATGAATTCCTCGGTTCCTCCGTGGAAGGCAAGACCGTATTGATCATCGACGATATGATCTCTTCCGGCGAAAGTATGCTGGATACTGCACGTGAACTGAAAGACCGCAAGGCAAAGAAAGTTATCATCTGCTGCACGTTCGGTCTGTTCACCAACGGACTGGAGAAATTCGATGACTTCTACAACAATGGTTACATCGATTACGTCATCACAACCAACCTGAACTACCGTCCGCAGGCTCTGCTGGAACGCGAATGGTATCTGGAAGCTGACATGAGCAAATACATTGCCGCAATCATCAACTCCCTGAACCACGATGTCTCCATCAGCGCCAGCCTGTCTCCGACAGAGAAGATCCAGAATCTGTTAAGGAAGTATCAGTCCGGATCCGACGGATATGAGTATTTCGATACCATCCACTGATATCAATTTCTGCAAAAACAGCTGCCAGGTCATTCTTGACTTCCGGCAGCTGTCTTTGATTTATCAGGCTTTCAATCCCAGAAACGCGGCCAGATTCCCCCGCTGTTCTCCGAATTTCCTGTGGGAGAACAAAAGCTTGGGATTGCAGCGCGTGCAGATATCGGTCACGTGAATCTGATCAGCAGGCACACCTGCCTCCTCCAGTACAATGCGGTTGGCGAGCCAGAGATCCAACTGGTACTTCCCATTCTCTTTCCGATAAAAAAGCGCATCATGATACCGGCCGGCAAACGCATCTGCAAATTCCTCTGCAACCTCACCGCCCACCTCAAAGCACTCCTGACAGATACTCGGTCCGACTGCAGCCACTACATCCTCCGGATTGGTTCCGTATTCCTTCCGCATCACATCCAGCGTCTCCTGTCCCATGCGGTGCACCGTGCCTCTCCATCCGGAATGAGAAAGTCCGACTGCTTTCTGAACCGGATCCACCAGATAAAGCGGCACACAGTCCGCATAAAATGTCACCAGCGTAAGACCGGGAACATTCGTCACCAGTCCGTCTATATTCTGATAATCCCGTTCGCGGATGACGCCTTTTCCCGCATCTGCTTCCGTCACCACACGCACATGGGTGGTATGGGTCTGATGTGAAACCACCATCCGTGTTTCATCTACTTCCAGTGCACGTGCCATGCGCCGGTAATTTTCCAGCACATGTTCCGGATGATCCCCGCGGCTGAAGGATAAATTCATCGTGGAAAACTTTCCTTCACTGACTCCGCCAAGCCTGGTGGAAAACGCATGCACCACATCTCCGATTTGTTCCAATGCGGGGAAACTCAAATAGGTCACTCCATGGCTTTCCCGCACCTGCATGGCTTCACAGCCCGTTTTTCGTCTCCACTCTGTTTTCTCCATCTGTCTCTCACCTCTCATGCCTTCCTTCGCGTCAAAACGCGTTTTTGATCCAGCGTATCTCCTGATTTAAGATACATACAACGTCAAATCGGCATGGAGTATCCGCTCCATACCGATGACTGTACAGATAATATTGCGCCACCTTCCGAATCCGCTGCTGTTTCTGGGCATGAACTGCTTCCGCCGGATCACCCATGGTCGCGCTGCTTCGGTACTTCACTTCCACAAACACCAGATAGCGCCCGTCCCGAATGATCAGATCAATCTCTCCGCTCCGGCAGCGATAATTCCGTTCCAGAAGCTCCGTTCCGGAATCGAGCAGATAATCTGCTGCAAGCTTCTCATATTGTCCGCCGATCCGGCGTTTATTTCTGCTGTATTCCAATATGCTGCTCCTTACTGCACAAACTTCCGGATAAAGCTTCTTCTGTGAATCGGACAGGGACCCGATTCCCGGATCGCCCGGATGTGATCGGCAGTTCCGTATCCTTTATGCTTCGCAAAGCCATATTCCGGAAATAATGCATCATATTCCACCATCATATGGTCCCTGGTAACCTTCGCCAGAATGCTGGCTGCCGCAATCGAAACACTCTTTGCGTCTCCCTTGATGATCGGGATCTGCTCCACGGCTACACCCGGAATCGTTACCGCGTCATTCAAAAGAAGATCCGGTTGAACGCCAAGCCCCGCAATGGCCCTGCGCATCGCCTCGTAGGTGGCCTGCAGAATGTTGATCTCATCAATGACATCCGGACCGACCACACCGACACTCCAAGCCACAGCTTTTTCCTGAATCTCCACAAACAACGCTTCCCGCTTCTTCTCCGACAGCTTTTTCGAATCATTCAAAAACAGGATCTCACATTCCTTCGGAAGGATCACCGCGCCGGCAACCACCGGTCCCGCCAGAGGACCGCGTCCGGCTTCGTCGATACCGCAGATTGCCGGACAGGCCGCATAGGTGTATTCATATTCCTTCATCCGCTCCAGGCGTTCCCGCTCTGCCTGCAGTTTTTCCTCACTCAGCTTTCTCATGTTCTTTTGCATCCTTTTCTTCTGTCTTCGGTGCAAACTCCAGGGTAATTCTGCCCAGCTTACCGGAGCGGAAATCATCAATCAGAATCCCGCATGCCTTGCCAAGATCCGGCTCGCCGCCTTTCATCAGACATCCGCGTACCTTCGCAATCTGAACAAGCAGTTCTTCCGGAGTCTTTGCATCTGCCTGATACCGTTCCTTCAGAACATCCGGATAATGGACCTGCAGAAACTTCAGAAGCTCCAGAGCCAGTTCATCACGGTTCAGAATCTCATCATTGATCGATCCGATGAACGCCAGCATCAGTCCGACTCTCTGATCTTCAAACCTCGGCCAGAGGATCCCCGGTGTATCAAGCAGTTCCAACGTCTTATTCAGACGAATCCACTGATTCCCCTTCGTCACTCCCGGCTTGTTTCCGGTCTTGGCACACGCCTTACCCGCAAAAGAATTGATAAACGTAGATTTTCCTACATTCGGAATCCCAACTACCATGGCACGAACCGGACGATTCAAAATCCCGCGCCGGCGGTCACGCTCAATCTTTTCCCGGCAGGCTTCCTGCACAACTCCGTTGATCTGCTTTAAACCAGCACCGCTTCGGGAGTTCACCTTCACCACATAAAATCCCTGACTGCGAAACCAGGACGTCCAGGCATCATTCTGCTGCTCACTGGCCAGATCCGATTTGTTCAGCAGGATCAGGCGGGCCTTTCCTTTTCCAAGCTCATCAATATCCGGATTACGGCTTGCGAGCGGCACGCGGGCATCAATGATCTCAATAATCAGATCTATCAGCTTGATATCTTCTTTCATGGCACGCTTGGCTTTCGTCATGTGCCCGGGATACCATTGTATATTCAATCAAATTTCCTCCTGTTCTGCACTTTCTCTAATGGGAACGAATCCACCTGATATCGATCAGCGGAAACAGCCTCAGCCATACTTTTCCCAGAATCTGTTCTTCTTTTACATTGCCTGTCTTTGCAAAACGGCTGTCTTCGCTGCTGTCCCGGTTATCTCCCAGAAGAAAATATTCTCCTTCCTCCAGCACCACCGGCTTCTCTGCCAGCCCCGCCAGGGATACGTAATCCAGTCCTTCCGAAGCTCCGAACCGCTTGCCATTCACATACAGGATACCGTCCCGGATCTGTACCACATCCCCGGGAATTCCGATCACCCGCTTCACATTGGCCCGATGATCCTCCCGTTCAAACACCACCACATCCATACGGTCCGGCTTTCCCAGGTCATAGACCAGCCGGTTCATCAGCACCACATCACCGGAATTCAGAAGCGGCGTCATCGACTGCCCGCTCACAAGGATCTGCGTGCCAAACGCATGCAGAAAAAACCATGCAAATGCCAGCGCCACAACAATGTCTACCACCCATCCGGACAGGCGCCGAACGAGATTGATCTCATCATTCTGATAAAACTCCACAAACTGTCCCCCATGATATAACAAAGGGACAATTTGCATTGTCCCTTGTCTACGAAATTATTTAACCAGTTCTTTAACCTTTGCAGCCTTACCTACTCTGTCTCTTAAGTAGTTCAGTTTTGCACGTCTTACTTTACCATGTCTGACAACCTCGATATTGTCAACGAATGGAGAATGTACTGGCCAGGTCTTCTCTACACCGATACCGTTGGAATTCTTACGAACGGTGAAGGTCTCTCTTGCGCCGCCGTTCTGTCTCTTGATCACGGTTCCCTCGAATACCTGGATTCTCTCACGGTTACCCTCTTTGATCTTGTTGTATACTCTTACAGTATCACCAACACGGAACTCCGGTACAGATTCCTTTAACTGAGCTGCTTCAATGTTCTTAATAATATCGTTCATTTGTGTGATCCTCCGTCATATGTTTGATGTTCTATAATGCTTTCGCTCCGCAACAGAGGAACATCTCTTTTTCTTAGTCACAACGGTGGTATTTTATCATAGTTCTTCTGAAATTGCAAGTTCTTTTTTCTGTTCTCTGCGCAGTTCTTCCAGATACTGCTGCTCTCTTTTCGTCAGATTCGCTTCTGCCAGCAAATCCGGCCTGCGTTCCAGCGTTCGTTTAATCGACTGCTGTCTGCGCCAGGTCTCAATATTTTTGTGGTGCCCGGATAAAAGCACCTCCGGAACGCGCATCCCCTCATAGACCTCCGGCCTGGTATACTGTGGGTATTCCAGAAGGTTGTCATGAAAGGACTCAATCTCCGCAGAGTCATCGTTATTGAGCACTCCAGGAACCAGACGGGAAATACAGTCAATCATAACCATCGCCGGAAGCTCACCTCCCGTCAGGACATAATCTCCAATGGAAAGATAATCCGTCACAATCCGCTCCAGAGCACGCTCATCAATGCCTTCATAATGACCGCACAGAAAGACCAGATCTTCTTCTGAGGAAAGTTCTTCTGCAATTTTCTGATTAAACACACGTCCCTGCGGCGTCATATAGAGCACCCTGGGACGTTTCCCGATTTTCCTGCAAAGATCCTCATAGGCATCGCATACCGGAGCCGCCTGCATCACCATCCCCGCTCCGCCGCCGTAGGGCGCATCGTCCACATGACCGTGCTTTTCTTTTGTATAATCCCGGATATTCACTGCTTCAATCGAAAGCAGGCCCTTGTCCACCGCTCTCCCGATGATACTGGTATTCAGCCCATCCAGTACCATTTCCGGAAATAAAGTCAGGATATGATAATTCATTTCGCTAACCTCCTACAGATCCAGAAGACCTTCCATGATATGAACGGTCACCGTCTGTTCTTCCAGATTGACATCCAGAATGCACTGCGGAATCGCCGGAAAAAGATATTCTTTCCCTTCCATATCCTCGATCACATACACATCATTGGCTCCCGTCTGAAGCACATCTTTCAAGGTTCCAAATTCCTTGCCATCATCGGTCACAACTTTAAGACCAATCAAATCCACAATGAAGTTCTCATTCGGTGCAAGCTTTACTGCCTGCTCCCGCGTGACAAGAAGATCCTTTCCTTTGTATTTTTCAATCTCATTGATATCATGGAACTCCTTGAATTTCAGGATGACCATATTCTTAAAAAATTTCACGCTCTCAATATGCAGCGCCATCTGTTCACGCCCGGTATCCAGGAGGACTGTTTTCAATTTCTTAAATCGATTCACATCATCGGTAGTCGGGTATACCTTTACTTCACCCCGCACTCCATGTGTGGAAGAAATAACTCCTACTCGCAATGTCTGTTCCATACGCTACCTCTGTCATTCATACTTTTGATGCCGGATAATTCCGCACTGTGCGGCCCTGGCATCATACAAAAAAAGCTGC
>JALFHZ010000217.1 GCA_022776445.1 Lachnospiraceae bacterium | reverse complement strand
AGGCCTGACTTCTCTGCCGATCCTCCGTCTCCATATCCATATAGGTGGCCCGGACGCCTCTCTCTTTGTCCGGTTCCAGCCGTTCCAATGTGTCACAGTCCAGAAGAATGGCTCCCCGCATGGAATAGCTCTGCTCCCAGACAGAGAGAATCTCTTCAATCCGCTCCACCTTAAGCTTCTCCAGATAATAAGCCACTACACTGCGTCCTTCCTCTTCATTCCGGGTTTCGATGGTAGTAACCGGAAGAGCAGGAAGAAACAGGATGTCCTCCTCCCGGATGGCTTCAATCTTTAAATTGATAAAATCCGGCTTTCCTTTGCTGTGCCTCAGTGCACGTTCCAGCAGACAGGAGCAGTAATCCTTCAGTTCCTTCTCCTCCACAATCTTTTCCGCACCGGAAATGTGTATGCTTTTTCCATTTTCCTCCCGGGAAGCCCGCATTTTAATGCTATACCGTTCCATATTTTAATCCCCTTTTCAGTATCGGATACATCACTAATGTTGCAGCTGCAGTAAAAATCATTCCAGGCACAGCACCGAGCAGCAGAACGCCGGCGCCGGTATGCAGCACTGCTGCCAGTACAATCCTTCCGCAAGCCGTTCCCACCGGTCCGCTTACAGCCAGAAGCACCGGCTTATCGCCACCAATGGCAATGATTCCCCCTGCCACGAGGCGAAATACCATGGCAATCAGCACATTCAGAATGGTGTGCGTTCCAAGTAACAAATTGATCATACTTGCCAGGACTCCGATCAAAAGATAACGCCGGAAACCAAACAATGCGGCAATACACACGGCAAAAGGTGCTGAAAGCTGGAACTCCGTTCCTGGAACAATCCCTGGAATTTTAAAGGTTCCAAACACAGCAAGGAGGACCGCCAGAAGCGCTGTAAGTGTTAAATCTTTTGTTTTCATATTGTTAACCTCTCCTTTTAAATTGTAAACTTTTATTAGTATAAAGTTTACAATTTAAATTGTCAACCAATTATATTCATAGGTTTACATTTGTTTTATTATACAGCGACAGGAAATCAAAAAGCCGCTGCATGATTCCTGAACAGCTTCAGAAATCATACAGCGGCTTTATCCGCATCTTATTCAATATTTGAAACTTGTTTCACTCTAGAACAGACCCGGGAATAAGGTAGCCGGAATTGCCAGCCAGAAATCCGGGAACAGCACCAGCAGTGCCAGAACCACGATAGAAGAAAGGAAATAAGGAAGAGTTCCCTTAAATGCGTCTTCAATCGTAATGCCGCTGATAGAAGATGCAATCAGCAGGCACAGGCCATACGGTGGAGTAACCAGACCAAGAGCCAGGGTTACTACAACAATCAGACCAAGAATAATCGGGCTGATGCCCAGAGCAGTAGCAGACGGCAGAATAATCGGAACAAAAAGGATCATCGCCGGAACTGCGTCCATAAATGTACCCACAAACATGAAGAAAGCAACAACCACCAACAAGAATACCAGACGTCCTCCACTCATATTAACAAAGAACTGCTGAACGATCACATTCAGCTGATAGTAGCTGAGCAGCTCACCCAATGCATTTGCCGTAGCCAGTGCGAACAGAGACAGAGAGGACATCTTCATGGTCTCAATCAGGATGCGCGGCAGATTCTTTATCTTAATGGTCTTGTAGAAGAACATACCTACCAGCAGCGCGTACATGCTGGCAAATGCTGCAGACTCGGTAGGAGTAAACATACCGGTTACAATACCGCCAATTAGAATAATCGGGGTCAGCAGCGCCGGAAGAGACTCATATACCAGATGCATTGCCTGCTTTACCGGAACACGCTCCGACTTGGGGAAGTTCTTTCTCTTTGAATAGAACTTAACCACTGCCATCATGGCAAGACCAAGCAGAATTCCCGGAACCAGACCGGACATAAACAGAGCACCTGTACTGACATTGGCAATACCCGCGTACACAACCATCGTGATGCTGGGCGGAATGATGGAACCAAGAGTAGAAGAGGCTGCCGTAACACCTACGGAAGTACCTTTATCATAGCCCTGCTTCTCCATGGACGGGATAAAGATCTTACCAACACCGGCCGTATCTGCCTGGGAGGAACCGGAGATACCCGCAAAAATCATGGATACCAAAACGTTGGAATATGCCAGACCGCCGCGGAAATGTCCAACCAGAGCATTACAGCAGTCAATCAGTTTTTCTGTGATTTCTCCTTCGTTCATCAGGTTTGCCGCCAGAATAAACAGCGGTACAGCCAGCAACGTAAAGCTGTTCAGACCATTAAACATCTTGGAAAATACAACCGTATTCGGAATCAGATCCAAAGAGGCAATACCGGTAAAGGATACAACACCGAGCGCAAAGGAAATCGGAACGCCAAGTGCGACAAAAACCACGAACATTATTACAAGAATTGCACCCATTACTTATTCTCCCCCTTTGTAAGCTTGCCAATCTCTGCACTAATAAGGTATAACAGATAGATACAGGAGGTAATACCACACAGCGGCAGACACAGCCAGGTTGGTCCCCTCTTAAATGACGGTATATTCGTCCAGGTGTAATTCCAGAACTGTTTGGTTACCTTAAATCCGTAATATGCCATTAATACCGAAAATACCAGCATAACCAGATAGATGATGATTGCCAGCACACTTTTCATTTTCTGATTCTTTAACATATCGCTGATGGAAGTGAACGCGAAATGGCGATTCTCATAAACCATTGCACCGGCTCCCATGAATACAGCCCAGATGAAAGAATACATAGATACATCCTCTGTCCAGGTTGCTGCAATTCCGATATAACGGGACAGCATCTGGAACACTACGGTAAGGAGGAAGATCATAAGGAAAAAGCCGCCGATTGCAACCTGAATCTTCTGCATCATTTCAATTGCTTTCTTCATTTTACTCTCCTTTTCCATCGTGACAGAACAACAGCCACCCGTTGTTCCGGGTGACTGCTGTGCCTGAAAACTTATTTTGCAGCTGCGCGGATCATCTCCAGCTCAGCAGTCATATTATTGTCTGCCGCAAATTTATCCTGAATCGGAATAGCCAGAGCCTTGAATGCGTCGATATCAACATCCTCAAAGTTCACTACCTCAGCGCCATCTGCGATAACCTTCTCTTTGGACTCTTTGAACATTCTGTAAACAACTTCACGCTCTTCCTTGGTGCAGGCCTCTACACCTTCCTCAATCCAGCCCTTCTGCTCGTCAGTCAGGCCGTCATAGAAGTTACCGTTCATCAGAAGAAGACGGGTGGTATAGTCATGATGAGTTTCGCTGATGTGCTTGCCATTTGCAGTCTTATGATGCTCTTTCAGCATAAAGCTGGTATAATCGTTCTCTGCAGAATCAACAACGCCCTGCTGTAATGCCTGATATAACTCACCCCATGCTACAGAGGTCGGGATAGCGCCGCAAGCCTTCCAGAAGTCCTGCTGTACCTGAGAGGACTGTGTACGGATGGTCATACCCTTTAAATCTGCCGGAGTCTTTACTTCTTTTTTACCATAGTAATCACGTACGGAAGAGGACCAGTAGGACATGATACGGAAATTGTTGCCGGTTTTCTCGGAAACAACCTGCTTCATTCTGTCACCGAACTCGCCGTCCAGACAAGCCTCCCAGTGATCAAAGCTGTCAAACAGATAGTTCAGAGAGAAGATATCTACTTCCGGAACACCGATAGCGGTCATGAATCCCGGAGAAGCAACTACCATGGATGCTGCACCCATCTCCAGCTTCTCAATCAGCTCGCTCTCGTTCTCACCAAGAGTTCCCTTATGTACGGTTACTGCAATCTTACCGCCAGATACATCCTCTACTACCTCTTTAAACTTGTCCATACCTAAAGAATACGGATTCTCCAGAGAAGTCTGGTTGGAAGCAATAATCAGGTTCAGTTCCGGTGTAACACTGGAAGCCGGTGCTGCTGCGTCGGTCTGTGCCGGTGCTGCTGCCTCCGCCTGTGCCGCAGTTGTTTCTGCCGGCTTGGATCCTCCCCCGCATCCTGCCAGAGATGCTACTACCATTGCACTTGCAAGTACTAATGCTGTTTTCTTTTTCATAATTACCTTTTCCTTTCTTACTTTATATTATTTACATTTTGCCTTACCCCAGACAAAACTGCAAATTTCTCCTTTTCCGGCCCTTACAGAACTCACAACTGAAGCCGGAATCCACTCTTCTAAAGAAAACTACAGAAGAGCCACACTAACCTTCACTACAACCTTGCGAACCTTCATCGGCTCACCTGCTGCAACTGCCGGACGATGCACATCTGCCGGGAAGAAGATGCTGTAGCAGCCAGGAACCGCCTCAATATAGCCTTCATTCTCCACAGATTTATAAAAAATCAAATCCCTGTCATCAAAGCGTTCATCCACCTCATAGTTGCCGGTATCCGGTGTAAAACCAAGCATTTCTCTTCCGGATGCCAGATACTGTACGTCCACAAATTTCTCATGAACCTCCGGTCGCTTCTCCTCAGCTGCTCCCGTCTGGGCATCCATTACCTGCGCATAAATTTCCTTGCCCTGAATCTCATACACACCGGTTTCCATCGCGGTAAAATCATGAGTCTTCAGATATTCCAGCGCAATTTGAATTGCCTTCGGATACTTAGAAGTATCATCCTTTGCATAAATCGATGAAAAAATCACAGTTTTATTCCCTTTCTATGAATCGTAAAATATCTACAATGTTTCTATTGCAATCTTTATTACAATCTTTTTTACCCTCTCCGGCTCTGTCACCTGACAGAACGGCCGGTGTACGTCCTCTGGGAAAAAGACCGCATAGGTTCCCTGCTCCATCAGAAGCATCGTTTCTCCGGAATTCGGATTCTCCTTATAATAAATCGTATCCTTCTCTTCAAGACAGTCCTGCAGAAGTTCGTTATCTCCCCGATCCGGATAATATCCCATCAGTTCTGAGCCCTCTGCCATATACTGGAGTTCCGCATACCTGCGATGCACCTCCGGCAGCTTCTTTTCCTTGGCTTCCGTCACACGGTCGCAAATCAGAACAATAAAATCTTCTCCCTTCAGAAGGAACTTACTCTCTCCCATCCCGGAAACATCTGTCTCACGACAGTAACGAATCGCTTCACGGATTGGGGCAGCATAAGCACATTCTGTTTCCTTTGCGTAAATATTACCAAAAATCATTCTCTTGCTCCTTCATTTTGCAATCGATTGCTTTTGAAAGAATTATAGCATATGTCCTTATGGATTTCAAGTAGGTTATCATTGTCACAATCCACATTATTTCATATTAAATTTTGTTTATTTTTCACAAATACTTTCTTTTTTTAAATTTGAAATCGATTGCTATAAAAGTTGCAATTTTTCAATATTTTCTTCGTATCTGCTACGTTAAATGCAGCATCAGAGGCGTCATCAGATGCATCGTTACCAGCTTATAAACCCCGTCTCCGTCTCCATCCTTTAAATGTTCAAAAATCAGCCGGTGTTCCTTTAAGGTTTCCTCCGTCCGCCCGGGCACCGACAGGGCACTGGCTGTCGTAAGACGAATCAGATACATCAGACGCTGAAAGGTATGTAAGAATTCCTCATTCTCCGCGTAGTGAATCAGCGCCAGATGAAACTTGTGATCATACTCCATAAACTGGTTCATTCCCGCCTTGCTGCAGCAATCGTTCCGGATATTATCCGCAGAAGGACCTTTCTTTGACCGGATTACTTTCTCTTGCCGTTCCAGAAGACGTTCCAGCTCCGCAAGAAGCTTCTGCCCTTTCTTCGTTTCAATCTCCGCCGCAGCCATCCGGACACAGAAGCCTTCAATCGCACAGCGAATCTGTATCGTCTCCAGCATATCCTTCTCATTCAGTTTACGGAGCATAAAGCCCTTGCTGGGCACAACCGTAATATAACCAGACTGACTCAGACACTGAAGTGCTTCCCGCATGGGAGTTCTGGAGATACCGATCTCCGCAGCCATCCTCGTCTCCGAGTACAGAACATCCGGCTCAAGCTTCCCATTTAAAATCATATCTTTCAGATAATCATACGCCTGTATCTGCAACGGACTCTTACTTCCCATCCCTGTCATCCCTCCCGAAGGTCTTCTGCCATAAGTCTCTGCCTATATCTATCATACCTTAAAAAGTTATGAAAGTCAATGGAAAATGTGCTTGACTGGTATACCGGTATACTGTATAATACAAGAAAAATAAAATAATAATTCTTATCAGGAGGTATCTCAATGAGCGTATATCAGATGGGTAATTTAAGAGTAGTAGACTTAACAAAGGTTCTGGATCCAAAGACCGAGACCAGACGCTGCGGACTGACCAGATTCAATACCGGCGGCCCGATTCCGGATTTCCACACAATCATGGATTTAACCAGCCACTTAGGAACTCACTGTGAGTGTCCGTATCACCATGATGACAACTGGCCAAGCGTTGCCGATCTTCCACTGACTACGTTTCTGGGACGGGCGATCTATGTAGATTTTAAAGATACAGTAGCACCGTATACACATATCACTGCCGCCGATCTGGACCGCGCGACCGAAGGTCTGATTCAGGAAGGTGATATCGTAATCATTGATTCTTCCTATAAGATCAAACCCTTCACTCCTCTCACCAACACAGAGGCTGACAAGCGTCTTCTGGTAAATGCAGAAAGTGCGGAGTGGTTCCGCGATCACAAGGTAAAATGCGTTGGTTTCGGTGATGGTGTTTCCATCGAAAACTGCAATGAAGATGTAAAACCGTTCCATGACATTCTGATGGCTGAGAACATCGTTTTCCTGGAGGTACTGCAGAACCTGGAAGAGTTACAGAGCAACGTATTCTTTATGTCCTACTCTCCGCTTCCGATCAAGGGACTGGATTCCTGCCCGGTTCGTGCTTATGCAATTGAGGGACTGGCTGAGTTCTCTAAATAAAAAGAAAAGGAATGATATGCTATGAGAATTGCAGTGATTGGCGCCGGTGCCATGGGCTCCATCTACGGAGGTCATTTATCCTTACATAATGAAGTTTATCTGATTGATACAAATCAGACAGTGGTAGATCAGATCAATGAACATGGACTGATCATTCAGGAAAATGGTTCTGATGTCACCTACCATCCGACCGCAGCGGTTTCCACGAAGGATCTGGAACCGATGGATGTAATCATCTTATTTGTAAAAGCTCTGTTTTCCAAAGCTGCCTTACAGAGCAACCGCCATCTCATCGGAGCGAATACGTATCTTATGACGCTGCAGAACGGTTCCGGCCATGAGGATATTCTGGGTGAATTTGTTCCGGAAAACCGGATTATCATCGGTACCACCGAGGATAACGGTGCAGTTCTGGCTCCCGGCCATGTACGCCGCGGAGGAACAGGAAAAACCAACATCGGCATGCTGACAGAAGATACCGAGGACTTTCTTCCGAGGATGAAAGAAGTCCTTGATTCCTGCGGGTTCCAGGCACTGATCCATGCCAACATTCAGCAGCTAATCTGGAACAAGCTGTTTACCAACGTTTCCCTAAGTGCTGTTACCGGTGTTCTTCAGGTTCCTATGGGATTCATTGCAGCCAATGAACACGCATGGAAGCTGACCTGTCAGCTGATTCACGAGGCCGTAGCTGTCGCCCACGGTCTCGGTCTGGAGGCAGATGAGGCGGAAATTACCGAAAAAGTGCGTCTTACCTCTGTGAATTCACCGGAAGGCATCACTTCTATCTGTGCTGACCTGCGCGCCGGACGCAAGACGGAAGTGAATACCATCAGCGGCTCTGTAGTACGTGCATCGAAGAAATGCGGCGTTCCCGCTCCGACCCATGAGATGATCGTAGAATTAATCCATGCCATGGAGGAACGGTAAGCGTCCCAATTTAAATTACAATAAAAATTCCCGGATTCTTCTTTGCAGGATCCGGGAATTTTCCATATACATACTTTATTTATCCTTCATCAGAGTAACCATAACTGCTTTCTGCGCATGAAGACGGTTCTCTGCTTCCTCAAAGATCTCGGAAGCATGCTCCTCGAACACCTTCTCGGTGATCTCCTGGCCGCGGTACGCGGGCAGGCAGTGCA
>JALFHZ010000113.1 GCA_022776445.1 Lachnospiraceae bacterium | reverse complement strand
GATCAACAACGACCGCTCCATCAACGGCAAGATCAAGGTTGTTTTCATTGAAGATTATCGTGTATCCAACGCGGAGATTATTTTTGCGGCCGCTGATGTCAGCGAGCAGATTTCTACTGCAAGTAAAGAGGCATCCGGTACCGGAAACATGAAGTTCATGCTGAACGGTGCTCTGACCATCGGTACGATGGATGGTGCAAACGTTGAGATCGTGGAAGAGGTTGGACAGGAGAATGCATTTATCTTCGGTACTTCTTCCGATGAGATTATTGCTCTGGAGCACAACCATCAGTATGATCCGATGCAGATCTTTAACAATGACCAGGACATCCGCCGCGTGCTGATGCAGTTGATCAACGGTTATTTTGCTCCGTATGATCCGGAACTGTTCCGTGATATCTACAACTCTCTGCTGAACACGAAGAGCAGTGACCGGGCGGATACCTACTTCATTCTGAAGGATTTCCGTATGTATGCGGATGCACACAAGAAGATTGACGCGGCATACCGTGATCAGAAGTGGTGGGCAAGAGCAGCAATGCTGAACACTGCCTGCAGCGGAAAGTTTACCTCCGATCGTACGATTGAAGAGTATGTGAAAGATATCTGGCATCTGGAGAAAGTGAAAGTTGAACTGTAACCGGTTGTCATGAGTATGAGAATCCCTCCATAGATTATAGTATCTTGGAGGGATTTTTTTATGCGAAAATGGCTGGCGGTTGGGATTGCGCTGCTTCTGTTTCCGTGGCTTCTGTCTCTGCTCTGGATGAATGTGGCCGGGGAGAAAATAGAAGAAACGGATTCAGAACAGGTCCTGGCAGAGAGCAGGGGGGTATCGGAAAAGAGAATTCTCATGGAACGGGATGAAATCCGGACGTACATGGCATTGGAGGATTATCTTCCGGGGGTGATTCTGTGTCAGATGGATCCGGACGCTCCGATGGAAGCCCTGAAATGTCAGGCGGTGGTTGCCAGAACCTACATCTGCAGAATGATGGAGGGGAGAGAGGAGATTCAGGAGGAAGAACTGGATCTGGAGTATCCGGGAACGATGGACAGACGGATTCTTCTGGAGAAAGAGCATGCGCTGAAGCAGCTGGAGCGCTGCCGGGAAGCTGTACAGGAAACCTCCGGCATGGTGATGAAGTGGGAAAACAGGGAAATTCTGCCTCTGTTTCACCGGATGAGCGCAGGACGCACCAGGAAGGGAGCAGATGATTTTCCTTATCTTCAGCCGGTTGAGAGCCCCTGGGATGCAAAGGCGGATGACGCAGCAGCCCGCATGGAATGGAGTCGGGCTGAATTTGCACAGCTGGTCGGGCAGATACCGAATGTCCGGACCGGTGACGGGACGCTTTCCGCAGATGAAATCCAGATTGTGGAGAAGGACGACTCCGGCTATGTTCTGCAGGTGAAGATCGGAGCGGGAACCTGCTCCGGAGAAGCGTTTCAATATGCTCTGGGACTGCCCTCCTGCTGCTACACACTGGAGACAGATGCGTCGTCTGTCCGTGCTCTGGTTCGGGGAAGCGGTCATGGCTACGGACTGAGCCAGAACGGCGCCGTTGGCATGGCAGAAGAGGGATGGCATTGGGAAGATATTCTGCATTATTATTATAAAAATATTTCAATCGTTTCTGAATAATGAAGGTCACTTTGGTAAAACTACTATCGAGGTGATAAACGGTGAAAGAAAAAATCAATCAGATGTTCAAGGACAAATTATTCCTTGTCATGTTGGTGCTGGGCCTGCTGACTATAGTAGCTGCGGCAGGTGTTGTTACAATTCAGAGAAAAGACGGGCTTCCGGAAAATCCGTACATGGATCTGGAGGAGCAGGGACAGATGATCGCGGAGGAACCGGAGGCAGGCATGGCCGGGGAATCCAATGCACAGGAGCTGGCTGGAGTTGAGGAGGAAAACAGAGATGCGCTTCCGGATACTCTGGCTGAAGAATACGCGAATACGGCAGAAGAATCCGGGGCTTCAGAATATTCCCCGGCTGTGGAATACGCGGATGCCGGTAACGCTTCCGGTTCGGAGCAGAATCTGGATACAGAAGAAGTGGGGGCAGGAATGGATGCTGCCAGAGCCCTGGTGCTGGACTTTACACACGAAAGCAAAATGGCGTGGCCGGTCAGAGGCAACATTGTGCTGGATTACAGTATGGATTCCACAATTTATTTCCCGACTCTGGATCAGTACAAATGCAATCCCGGACTGGTCATTCAGGGGGCAGTCAGCGATCCGGTCTGTGCACCGGCCAATGCCCGGGTGATGGAGTCCGGCATCAATGAGGAAATCGGAAACTACCTGGTGCTGGATTTTGGAAACAGCTATACGGCTGTCTGTGGGCAGCTGAAAGAGGTGACTGTCAGCGAAGGAGAGTATCTGGAAAAGGGACAGCTGCTTGGGTATGTGGCAGAACCGACAAAATACTATACCATAGAAGGAAGCAATGTGTTTCTGCAGTTAAAACATGAGGATCAGAGTATTGATCCGCTGGATTATCTGGAATAGTCAGCAGGCTGGATAAATTTTAAAGAAACGAAATCACAAATCAGGGGGGAGCGCTGCAGCAGGTGCTCCCCCGTAAATATCTGCCACATTTTTGCCACAAAATCGCTCTGTAAATGCATTGCTTTTCCTGCTATAATATAAGTGAAATCTATACTAGGAGGATTGATCTGAATGAAAAAAACATTAACAACCTTACTTGCCGCTGCCGCTGTCACCTGCTGCATGGCATTCCCGGCTTTTGCTGCCGAGACGAAAGCTGAATACAAGGAGGAAGTGGCTCCGATCCGCGCGGAACTGCAGGAACTGAACGACCAGATAAAGCCGCTCCGAGAAGAAAACAAAGAGATTTCTGCCAGATTCAAAGCGATCCGTCAGGAGAAAAAAGAAACCGGAAATTTGAGCATTGATAAGGAAAACTGGAAACAGGCAAAAGCACTCCGCAAAGAGATCCGGGAGCTTACCGGCGAGTCTGATAAAGGAAAAGTAAAGACTTTAAGGGCGCAAGCCAAAGCAGCCGTACAGGAGGGCAGCTACGATACCGCTCTGGAATGTATGAATCAGGTACTGGAAGTGAAGAAAGCCCGTCTGGAATGCCTGCAGGAGATCAACGCCATCTGGGATCAGATTGATGCATTACTGAAGTAACATTCAGACATAAAACTGTATGGTTCTAACTCTGCTTTTGGGCAAAACATCGGGATTATTCATAAATTCTTTCAGTTTTGTTCATACAAACAGAAGGAAAGTTCTGGTATATTATTATGGAATCTCAAAGATACAGGATTTTTCATATGATTAAGAAGTGTGGGGTGTACAATATGAACATTTTATTTTTCCTTACTCCCAAAAGCGAAGTGGCGTACATACAGGAAGACGATTCTATTCGGCAGGCTTTGGAGCGGATGGAATACCATAAATATTCTGCGGTTCCGATTCTGACGCGTGGCGGAGCCTATTTAGGTACAATTACGGAAGGAGATCTGCTTTGGGGAATTAAAAATCAGTATCATCTGAATCTGAGAGAGGCTGAGGGAATTCCGGTTACCACTTTAAAGAGAAAGATGGATTATCTGCCGGTGTACGTCAAATCCAATATGGAAGATCTGGTTGACCGTGCGTTGAATCAGAATTTTGTTCCGGTTGTAGATGACAGAGGGCTTTTTATCGGGATCATTACCCGAAAGGATATTATCCGTTATTATTATAAAAAGGATCAGGAATAACCTATGAAAATGGGCTGCCGCCCCGAATGAAGCTGTCATCCGGGGCGGCGGCAGATGGTTTGGCGGCAGCTGGTTCAGCAGGAACGGCAGTCACATCCGCGGCGTGAGTCATTGTCATTCCGGTCGCGATCCCGGTCACAGTTTCGGTCGCGATCCCGGTCACAGTTTCGGTCGCAGTCGCGGTCACAGTTGCGATCCCGGTCACGGTCCCGATTGCGGCAGCGGCAATTGTTTGTCCAGCAGCCACAGCCCCAGTTCCAGTTATTCCGGCATCCGCACCTTCCGGAGCATCCGTTTCCGTTGTTCCAGTTTCTCCAGCTGTTCCAGTCGTTCCAGTCTCTGAAATTATTCCAGTTTCTCCAGTTGTTCCAGTCGTTCCAGTCGGACCAGTTATTCCAGCCGGACCAGTTCCAGTTATTCCAGTTGTTCCAGTTATTGCATCTACACATGATTGAAAACTCCTTTTGATTTGTTTGTACTATATCTTATGTGGACAGTCAGACAAGGGTGACAAACCGTACAGTGCGTTCCATACGGAGAGACAGAAAAAATCCAGGAACCAGGAATATGCTCCGTTCATAGTATGGTAATAGAAATTCCTTACGGGAAAGGAGTCAATTGAATATGGATTGCACCAACAGTCAACGGAGAAATCTTCCGAACAGACCTCAGATGCCGCAGCCTCCGTGTATGAATACAAACTGCAGCTATCCTTATGGCGACATGCAGAATCCGATGCCGCAGCCTGTGATGAACAGACCGCCGATGCCGCCGCAGCGCGGAGAAAGTTCCGGCATTCTGAGATACAGAGATATGGGAATGGAGCAGAAACCGCTGGCCATGGGCTATGTTCCCTGGCAGCGATGGAATCAGACCTATCCGATGGACAATGGATTTGAGAGAGGTACCATTTTTCCGGAACTGGATCTTCCATTTGTGATGGGGGGGTGTCGCGGCTGATGTGTGGATGTGAAAATGATTTAATGAAAAAAGTATATGAAACGGGTTTTGCTCTGGATGATATACTCCTTTATCTGGATACACACCCGACGGATGTGGAGGCAATGACTTATTATCGTTATGCGCAGCAGGCAAATCGGGACGCGGTGCGGGCTTATGAGCAGGTGTATGGTCCTCTGATGATCACGCAGGTTGCTTCCGATGACTGGTCCTGGATGAAAAATCCATGGCCGTGGGAAGGAGGAATGCACTGATGTGGAGGTATGAAAAAAGACTGCAGTATCCGGTGAAAATCACTCAGACGAATCCGAAGCTGGCACAGTTTATTATCAGTCAATATGGCGGTCCCGACGGCGAAGCTGCTGCGGCTCTGCGCTATTTAAGCCAGCGCTATGCCATGCCCTATGAGAAAGGGAAGGCGATTCTCAATGATATCGGAACAGAAGAGTTGGGGCATTTTGAGATTATTGGTGCGATCGTTCACCAGCTGACGCGTAATCTGACTCCAAAGGAAATCGAGGAATCGGGATTTGGTCCTTATTATATCGATCATACAACCGGGATATGGCCGCAGGCGGCAGGGGGCATTCCGCTGAATGCATGTGAATTCCAGTCCAAGGGGGATCCGATTACAGATCTTTTTGAAAATCTGGCTGCAGAACAGAAAGCACGTACGACGTATGATAATATCCTTCGGGTAGTAAAAGACCCTGAGGTATGCGACCCGATCCGGTTCCTGCGTGCAAGAGAAGTGGTTCATTTTCAGCGTTTCGGCGAAGCGCTTCGGGATGTTCAGGATCATCTTGACAGCCGAAATTTCTATGCATTCAACCCGGCATTTGACAAAACGGCAGGAGATAAAAACTGCTGATGGGTTTACGGAAATAAATGGTGCCGGCCGATCGTGGACAGATCGTGCCGGCATCAGCCGTTTGCGGATCAGGAAATCAGGTAATAGCTGCCTGAAAACGCGGATAACCGGAAAATAACCGTTTTCTGAGTGAAAGAAAGCTCTTGCTTCGTATATGGTTTTGTGCCGCCATAGCACTGCTGATCGCTTGCAATCAGCAGATGAAACGTCTGGACGGCCGGTGTCGTATAGGCGTAAAGCTGTTCCCGGGAGGAAAAGTTGAACAGCGCCAGGATGGTCTGTGAACGGGATTTTCTCAGGAACGCATAAATACAGGTCGTTTCTTGGGCGCAGTCGACCCAGTGGAATCCGTCAGGGGTATAATCTGATTCGGAAAGTGCGGGATATTCCAGATAGATCCGGTTTAAATCCCGCATGAAATGGTAAAAGGCATCATGAATCGGATAGGAGAGCAGATTCCAGTCCTGCTGCTGTTTTTCGCTCCATTCCCGGAGCTGACCGATCTCGTTTCCCATGAAATTCAGCTTTTTGCCCGGGTGGGCGTACATATAGAGATAAAGAGCTCTTGCCTGCGGAAATTTTTGCTCATAAGCTCCGCTCATTTTCTGCAGAATGGTGGCTTTGCCGTGAACTACCTCGTCGTGGGACAACGGGAGCAGGTACCGTTCGTTGTAAAAATAATACATGGAAAAGGTCAGCTTATGATATTTTGCGGTCCGTTCTTCCGGAAGGGATTGAAAATACTGAAGTGTATCATTCATCCATCCCATATCCCATTTGTAATCAAATCCCAGACCGTTTTCGGATACCGGTTTCGTGACTCCGGGATAGGAACTGGAGTCTTCTGCAATCAGCAGGGCATCCGGAATCCGCTGCTTCAGACCGGTATTCATATTTTGAAGAAACTGAATGGCCTGTTTGTTTTCTCCGCGCTGCTCTCTGCCCTGCCAGTAGATCAGGTTTCCGACGGCATCCAGACGGAGCCCGTCAAAATGATATTCTTTCAGCCAGTAAAAGGCGGAAGACTGGAGAAAACTGCAGACTTCGCCGCGGGAATGCATGAAATTGCAGCTTCCCCATTCGTTGTAGCCTGCATTTACATGCGGATATTCATATAGGGCAGTGCCATCGTAATGCATCAGTGCATAATCGTTCACCGCGAAGTGTACCGGAACAAAATCCAGAATCACACCGATCTGGTTCAGATGGCACTGATTGATGAAACTGCGCAGTCCGTCCGGATCTCCGTAACGGGACGTGGGACTGAAAAAGCCGGTTGCCTGATAGCCCCAGGATTCGTCACAGGGATATTCTCCCAGTGGCATCAGTTCTACAAAATTGTAGCCGCTTTTTTTCAGATACGGAATCAGCTGTGATGCAGTTTCCTCGTAAGAATACCAGTCCCCGTTTTGATCTGACGGGCGTTTCCAGGAACCCAGATGCATTTCGTAAATATTGATGGGTCCGTTAGGAATCTTCTGTCTGGAACGGAGCCATTTCTGATCCTGAAAAGCGAAGCAGGAAAGGTCATAAATGATAGAGGCGCTGTGTGGGCGCAGTTCGGCGAAAAAAGCGTAAGGGTCCGCATGGTCGAGACAAAGACCGTCCCGGCGGTAAATCCGGTATTTGTATTTCATACCTGGAGCTGCATCCGGGATTTCACATTCCCAGAAATTGCCGTCATAGACTTTTTTCATGGGCGTTTCGTGCCACTGATTGAAATCACCGATGACGGAAATACTATGTGCAGCCGGTGCGAAGGTGCGGAATATGACTCCGCGCTCTGTGATATGTGCTCCCAGGTACTGGTAGGCTTCGAATTCTCTTCCTGAATAAAATTTGTAAAAGTCCATAGATTTCTCCTTAAATAATAGACACGAGTCGGTTTTCCGGATATACTTATCTTACATAGATCGTTATCCTGCCGCTACCGACAATTTCGGAAAAAGGTGGGATAAGCAACGGTTTGAGAAAAATGTCGGGAGAAGCAGGATGGATTTGCGGTTGGAAAAAACAAAAAACAGTATCATCAATACGTTTCTGGAACTACGTTCGAAAAAAGAACTGGAAAAAATCACGGTGAAGGAGCTGTGCGAAAAAGCTCAGATCAATAAATCCACGTTTTATTCACATTATCATGATCTGTATGATCTTTCGGAACAGCTGGAAGATGAGCTGGTCTCTTCGATCATTATGGGACTGCAGCATCCGGAGTCTGTGATCGTTGATTCGGAATCTTTTACCAGAGAGCTGTTTCGGGAGTTTCTTGCTAAAGATAATCTGGTCAGAATTCTGTTTTCGGGTTCACGCAGGAGCCTCCTCATCCGCAAGATTGATCAGTCTCTGAGGAATCTGATGTTTGCTGTGTGCCCGGAGGTTCAGGACAACCCGGAGCGAATGATAACTTTAACCTACACGATTTACGGGGGCTATTACGCATTTTACGAAAATCGCATGTACGGGGATGAGACCGTGGTGGAAATCATTGCAAAATTGTCCACAACCAGGGCATGTTGATGATATATACAAAAAAATAGTTTTATTTTGTTTAAACTGCTGATTGCAATCAGCTGTCAAATGTGGTATTGTATACGCACAAGGAACTTGTATACAATTTAAAAAGATTGTATACGAAACAAAACGATATAAAAGAAAAGGAGAGTTTCACATGGATTACATTAAGAACTATTCCCTGGAAGGCAAAGTTGCTTTGGTTACCGGCGCATCTTATGGTATCGGTTTTGCAATCGCAGAGGCAATGGCTGGAGCCGGCGCAACGATCGTGTTCAATGACATCAAGCAGGAGCTGGTTGACAAGGGTATCGCTGCTTACGCTGAAAAAGGCATCAAAGCTCATGGTTATGTATGTGACGTAACCGATGAAGATGCAGTAAACGCTATGATCGCAAAGATCGAAGAGGAAGTAGGCGTGGTTGACGTTCTGGTTAACAATGCAGGTATCATTAAGAGAATCCCGATGATTGAGATGTCAGCTAAGGATTTCCGTCAGGTAATTGATGTTGACCTGAATGCTCCGTTCATTGTTGCAAAGGCAGTGATTCCGTCCATGATCAAGAAGGGTCATGGCAAGATTATCAACATCTGCTCCATGATGTCTGAGTTTGGCCGTGAGACCGTTTCTGCATATGCAGCAGCAAAGGGCGGCTTAAAGATGCTGACCAGAAACATCTGCTCTGAGTACGGTGAGTACAACATCCAGTGCAACGGTATCGGACCTGGCTACATCGCTACTCCTCAGACCGCTCCGCTGCGTGAGAAACAGCCGGATGGTTCCAGACATCCGTTCGACCAGTTCATCGTTTCCAAGACTCCGGCAGGACGTTGGGGCGAGGCTTCTGATCTGGGCGGCCCGGCAGTATTCCTGGCATCTGATGCTTCCAACTTTGTAAACGGACAGATTCTGTACGTTGACGGCGGTATCCAGGCTTACATCGGCAAGCAGCCGTCCTAATTGAAGCATGACGCATAAACCGGTGTGAAGCCGGTTTCGAGAAAGGCATAAGGGGGACTGGCTTTGGGAGACAAATGTAACAAAAACCGTGGTGACTACGTGTTTGATGAGTTAAAACAGGAGATTCTAAAGCTGGAATTGAAACCAGGACAGTCCATCAGTGAAAATGAAATTTGTGCCCGTTTTGATGTTTCCCGGACTCCGGTCCGGGAAGCTCTTCGGAGGCTGCAGGAGCAGGGGTTTGTGAATACGGTCCCGTACTCCGGCACCTACGTGACGCTTCTGAATCTGAAGAATATCAAGCAGATGATCTATATGCGTGTAGCTGTCGAGCTGATGGTTATGCGTGATTTCATGAAGATAGCGACGCCGCTTCTGTATGAAGAGGTCCGTCATCAGATTCGCTGTCAGGAGCTTCTGATACAGGAACCTGGTTTTGAGCCGGAGCAGTTCTACAGTATAGACAAGCAGATGCATGCCATCTGGTTCCGGGCGACCGATAAGGATATGCTGTGGGAATTTATTCAGGCGCAGCAGCTTCATTATACACGATTCCGCATGCTGGATTTTGTGACAGAGACAGATTTTACCCGTATCATCAAAGAGCATACGGCACTTCTGGAACTGATGCAGAATCACGATACGGATGGGTTGGAAGAAGCATTGAGAAAACACCTTTTTATCAGCATGACTCGTATGAAACATGCGATCGAGGTGGAATACAGGGATTATTTCGAACAGGAGAGCTGAGTGCCTGCAATGGGTACCCGGCTTTTTTGTTTTATCTATTGGCTTTTTTTTCTCTCAGTGTTAAAATAAAACCATAATCTTCGTCAGTTCCGGGAGGAGTGCGGTTTCGCCCGTATCGGAGGTGTCCGGTCTCACACTGATTATCCCGGGAACACGCTCCGGCTGATGGAGATTTTTTTGATTCGTGAAACGAATGCCTGGAAAAGGAGAGGATAGAATGAAGAAGTGTATTGTAATAGCTGCGATGGCGGGGATGATGACGCTGTCTGTTGGTTGGAATGCTTATGCGGGTCAGTGGATTCAGACCGGAGATGTATGGAGATATCTGAGAGAGGATGGCAGCCTTCAGGCCGGCGGCTGGCAGTGGATCGATGGAAAATGCTATTATTTTGATGAAACCGGCAATATGCTTGCCGGTGCGGACACGCCGGACGGGTATCAGGTAGATGGAAGCGGCGCATGGGTCGTGGACGGCGTGGTTCAGACAGAGACAAAGGATCAGAGAAGGATGGCTTCCATGAAATACGCATCGGATTCTTCGGATCGTGATGAGGATGAATATTCCAATGCAGGTCCCGGATATGACAGTTCCAGGAGCGCAGGTTCCTCCGGCACATCGAAACGTGATACATCACAGGCATCAGAGACGGAATCCGGCTGGGAAGAGGACGACGGAGAATGGAAGTACAGTTCCGGAGACCGGTATGTCACGAATGACTGGAAGAAGATTGATGGAGAGTGGTATTATTTTGATGAAGATGGTATTATGGTAACCGGTTTTCAGACAATCCAGCGCTCAGATTATTATTTCAAGAGCAGTGGTGCTTTGCAGATGAATTCATTTACTTTGGATGATGTGCGTTATACCGTCAATGAAGATGGCGCAATCACCGGAGAAAAGGAAGTGGATAAGGAAAGCGGAAGCAGCAGCTCCGGACCGAGCACCAAGTATGTCAGCAACAGCGGAACCGTCTTTTCGAAGGAAACTTCGGAGGATGACGGTCCTGTGAAACAGACGGAGTTTGAATATTCGTATGATGAGCGGAATCGGAGAAGCTATGAAGACGAAGACGAGGACGATTACGAGGATGAAGATGAGGACGTCGAAGACGACGAGGATGACGAGGATGACGAGGAATAGAAATGGAATCCGGCATGAAGAGCATTGACGTGGGAACGCATGGAGCTCACATGATGCCCGGAGAAATTTTTGATGAAGGGGAATTTTTCTGCAAATTCCCCTTTTCAAATGTAAAAATATCTGATATAATCTTACAAGTGTGCAGAACACATTCGGGGTATGGCGTAGCTTGGTAGCGCGCTCGGCTGGGGGCCGAGAGGTCGCAGGTTCAAATCCTGTTGCCCCGATTTTTTGAGAATGGCTGGAGCCTTGTAACAAAGGTTTCCAGCCTTTTTTGAATCTGAACCTATGTTCCGCCGGGACCGTCACGGCGCTCTCTGGATGATTCTGGCAGCGGTTCTGTCGGTGTGACAACCTCCGGGGATAGTATT
>JALFHZ010000102.1 GCA_022776445.1 Lachnospiraceae bacterium | reverse complement strand
TATTATACTCCTGCTATTAAGTATATTATATCATACATAAAGGCAAAAGAAAAGGGCTATCAGGAAAATGTATAATTCCTGGTAACCCTCAATTTTAAAGGGATTTATTCAATTCTAATTTTTCTTCATGAAACAACCCTGTTGATCCAAAAGCTTTCCACGCTCTCTTCCTATGCGACACCTCTTCTAGCACTGCCGCATGCCTGCTCAAATTCCTGAAGTTTTTTCTTTGCCGTCTCATTCAGATTCCTCGGAACCTGAATCTGCACCGTCACATACTGATCTCCGTACACGCCGGAATTCTTCATGGAGACCACACCTTTGCCTTTCAGCCTGATTTTCGTGCCGGACTGCGTTCCTGCCGCAATCCTGCAGACCACTTTGCCGTACAGAGTCTCTACAACAGCCTCTCCTCCCAGAACTGCCGTGGTAAACGGGATGCTGACCGTTGTATAGATATCCATGCCCTGACGCTCGTATCCGACCCGGCTGCCTGCCTGCACCTTCAGAAGCAGATCACCCGGTTTGCCGCCGCCGCTGCCCGGCATTCCCTTTCCCTGAAGTCGAATGCTCTTGCCAGAGTCAATGCCCGCCGGAATATGCACCTTAAGAGACATTTCTTTGCCATCCGCGCCGGCCAGACTGATGACTTTATCGCATCCAAAAACAGCCTCATCAAAGCTGACAGAAATTTCCGCATGAAGATCCGAACCATCCTGACGAAAGGCGTGGCTGCGGAAGCCGCCGCTGTGGAAATCTCCGCCGTGAAAGCCACCGCTTCGGAAGCTGCCGCCATGAAAGCCACCACCAAAAAAATTCTTCAGAATATCATCCATATCGCCGCCGTCAAAATGATACTCCTGATAGCTTCCGTTCGGACCTTCATAATGCCAGGATCCGGAACCGGCCGAAGCACCGCCCGGTTCACTTCCGTCAAAAGCCGCATGACCAAACTGGTCATAAAGTTTTCTCTTTTCCGGATCACTCAGGATATCATATGCTTCTGTCACTTCTTTAAACTTCTCTTCCGCCTGCACATTACCGGCATTGCTGTCGGGATGATATTTCTTGGCGAGCTTTCTGTATGCTTTCTTGATCGTACTGTCATCAGCAGTCCGCTCTACTCCAAGTACTTCGTAATAATCTCTCTTTGCTGCCATATCAATTCCTCCTCACAACTCTCCAAGTATCGGATGAAAATACCCCGCAGTAACTGAGCCGCAGGGTAACTGATTGATCATCATTTAATCTGTTCTATTCGAAATATAACACATATACGAATTGCCGTCAAGAGGATATTTGTTATTTTGTTACTGTATCAAGAACTTTTTGGCATTACAGAATTTCTTCCAGCATTCCAAATTCCCGCTGGAATGACATTACGATGCCGTCCCAGATCCACTGGGTCATAGGAGCATCCTTTATGGCATCAAATCCATGACCGACTCTCGGCATCATGTACAATTCTACCGGAATCGCATCTTTCATCAGATTTCTGGCATATTTCAACCCCTCATCACGCAGCGGATCATACTCTGCTACTACCACAGCCGTCGGCGGCAGATTGGAGTAGTCAATCGCCATATTCGGAACCGCATAATAGGAAGGAATCTGTCCGTTAAAACCACCTACATACTCCACAAATGCCGAAGACAGATGATCTCCTTTTAAAGTCGGTGCATCGTAACGCATCTGCTCAGCGGAAAGCGTAGGTCCTACACCGATCGCAGGAACATTCAGCGCATTGAAAGAAATCTTCGGGCCGCCATGGTCACGAACATAAAACGCCAGCGCCGCGCAGAGATTGCCACCAGCACTGGTTCCGAACAGCCCCATCCGATCCTTGTCTCCGCCCAGTTCTTCAGCATGCCCATACATCCAGTTCCATACAGCCCGACAATCATTAAGAGCCGCCGGGAAGATATGCTGAGGCGCCAGGCGATAATTGAGAGCTACCACAATAGCCGGTACCTGCATAGCCAGATGTGTGATCCGGTTGCTGTCCATATCAAAATCACCGCTTGTGAATCCGCCTCCGTGAATATCCATAATCATCGGAGTTCCTTTTGGTGCATGATCCGGACGGAAAATGCGGATCTCAATATCCGGATCTCCATCCAGCCCCGGAATCATTCTTTCCTCAATGGAAAGCCCTTCCGGTTTTGTATAGCATCTCAGCATTGCCTGCGTACGCTTCATATCCGCAGATTCAAACGCTTTATAATGTGGGTGAAGCTGAATCTTCATGTCTGTTCCTCCTTATGCCTGTCATTCTAAGCCTGTCATTTTAAGCCAATGATCCCATCGGATCCCACGGAGAAAGCTCGATCGGTTCCTGATCCAGTGCTTTCTTCAAATCCTCCGGGAGATACTTTTTGTTCACAACGGCCTGATACGTATACGCGTCAAACCACTTGTCACTCATTACAAAGTATCCCTTATATCCGGCTTCCTCCCCCCAGCTGTTCTCAATCTTCCAACGGTTCGGCCTGCCGTTTTCATCAAAATTGACACCTGCGATTACCATGGCATGATTCATGGCACTGTCACGATAATCCAGTGCCTCCTCCTTAGTCAGACCAAAGGTCAGACCGCCTAAAACATCTCCATAACGATAGGTATCCTGATCCCAGATTCCCTGCGCACGGTCACCGTATTTGGAGCAGTCACTTCCAAACCATACCGGCTCTCCGTCTTTTAACTGGCTGACTACCAGCTCCTTAAAGGTCTCCATCGGCACATTGAGGTGTCGGATGCTTCCCTCCACCACATTGCCGAGATACTTGACCGTAAAGGTTTTTCCGTAGGGTTTATCTCTGGTCGGGGCATGAATCATGCTGACATATTCATCCAAATCCATGCCGACGTATTTCTCATAAAAACTCTGCGGAGTCAGACCGCGGTCACAATGGTACTGTTTATCCTTGTCCCGGTACTCAAAATCAAAAACATCTGCCGGTTTTCCGAAGCAGATGCAGAGTGCACGATACATTTCTTTCAACATTTCCTCTTTGCGCGGCTGCGGATCTGCCCCTGCCGATACAAGTTTTCGAAGCTCTACTGCATACTCCCTCAGCTTCATATTCAGCATACGGGACATCACTCGGGTGGAAGAAGACTGGCAGGTCTCCGGCATCGCTGTAATCGGAGCAACACCATACTTCTTCACAAGCGATACAATCATATCCCACTGACCGCCGTCACTGATTCCCTGAAGAATCCAGTCCAGCGTTCGATCCCCCACCGGAAGATCGGTGCTGTCAATGACAGACTCCAGAAAATAATTGATCTTTTCAAATTTGTCCCAGAATGCAATATAGTTTTCAGAAAGTTCCATGCGTTCCACGCCGCATGCTTCTGCGACCTTTTCCCGCAGAATGTTCATCGCTGCAAAGATCCAGCAACGGCCGCTGGCCTTCTGCCACGTCACGCCTGAACTGCACAGATCTATCGAAAATGTCATATCCAGTTTTCTTGCTGCCTCTCCATCAAAAGCGGCCTGTGCGAGTTCCGTCTTGGAAACCGCACAGGTCATCGCTTTGCACAGACAACTGTTTTCATATTCTTTTTTGCAGGCCTCAATCAACTGCCTGCTAATCGGTTTTGCCTGTTTCATTCTTCTTTTCGTTCCTTTTCTCTTCGCTCCGCCTGGATCAGTTCATCAATCTCCATCACAGAAATTACATAAATTTTGATTGCTTCCAGAATTCCATCGATGCTTCTTGCTTCATCCGGTTGATGAACACGTCCGTGTCCTGCCGGAAGAAAATCAGCAGAAATACCGTTTCCTCCCCCATATCCAACCGCATGGTTCAGCTTTCTTGCGTAAGTGCCCCCGTCAATCACATATGGTTCATTTGCCTTCCCCGTGACTTCCCGATATACTCTCATCAGTGTTTGTACATAAGGATCATCTTTGGAAACATACATCGGATCACTGTTGACAGCCGCTTTCACTGCGAAGTTTCTGGGAGTAATCACTTTCAGAAGTTCCGCTTCAATCCGTTCTCTGTAATCCGTCACCGGATATCGGATCGAAAACATGACTTCCGGAATGCTTCCATCCATCCATGCCCGCACTGCCGAGCAAACCAGCTTGCCGGACGGCTCGTCACTCCAGCTGATACCCATGGCTTCTCCGGCAAAATCCCCGGTCAGATCTGCATATACAGCACAGATCTCCCGGTCTGATGCATCCAGAGATTCCAGATTTTTCAGAAAATCTGACAGAATCCAGATTCCGTCCACGGCATCCTTCGGAATGGCACTGTGTCCGCCCACTCCGTTGGAGGTGATCACAAGTTTATCATCCTGCTCCGTCACCTCAATATCCGCCCGACCTTCTGCCAGCTTCTTTGCCTCTGCCGCAAGGTTCGGTTCAGACGAAATCACCGCTGTCGCATGAGCAGGAATCATATTGTCTGCCTTTCCGGCTTTCCATTCTGTAATCTGATGAAATCCCGTACGGGGCTGAAGGGTCAGCTTTAAGCTGCCCTTCTCTCCGTAACATACCGGGAAAAAGAGATCCGGAACCATGGAATAATCCGGCATGATATGCTCTTTTGCAAAACGCTCCGCATCTTTCATTCCCTTTTCTTCGTTGCATCCGAAGTACAGCATGATATTACTCTTTAAAGGAATATTCAGATCCTTGATCGCCTGCATCGTATAAAGCCCGATCACAGCCCCGCTCTTATTGTCGCCTGCACCGCGTCCGATCAGAAACCCGTTTTTCTCGGTCGGTTCAAACGGATCATAAATCCAGTCCTCCCCCGCTTCCACCACATCCAGATGGGAAAAGATTCCAATCAGACCTTCATCCGGTTTTCGGCTTTCATAAAAAGCTGTACCGTACCAGTTCTCGTGATTATTGACAGCAAAACCTCTTTCCTGCGCCATGGTAAGCGCACAATCCAGAACTTTCGCACATGCTTCTCCAAACGGTTTCTCCTTTGTGCCCTCCTCGCTGACGCTCGGTATTCTCACAAGAGTTTTCAAATCTTCAACGATTACATCCCGATGTTCTTCTATGTACTGTTCCAGTTGTTTCGTCAGTTCCTGTCTATCCATGGTCATTTACCTTTTACCCAGTTATTTTTTATTTGCAAAATATGCTCTCAGATATTTCTCAGTATCACCCGGCTGATAAGAAAGCTTGTTGCCTGCATCCAGACAGGTTCCCAGCGGGCTGTAGCACTCGATGGTGTTGCCGGCCTGAACTGCGCTGATATCGTTATAGTTAATCACAGAAGAAATTGCCTTTCTCAAATCAACAGAATCGGAAACAATCGAGTTGCCATGCATATTGAATGCCAGCATATAAACCCGGATGCCCGGGAACTTGTTCAGACCAAGGTTCTCATCCTTCTCAACAACTTCGTATTTGGTAGACGGAATGCTGTAGCAGAAATCAACATCGCCGCTTCTTAAAGCAGACAGTGCAGTATCTTTATCCGCAATGAATTTGTTTACCAGAGATTTGATCTTGGTGCATTCCGGATCATTGGTGCGCAGATACGGGTTCGCAACAAAGTTCATCTGATAGTCGTTCATGGAAGTCAGCACATAGTTACCGCTTAAGGACAGCTGATTGTCATAAGTTGCTCCTTCTACAGTGGTTACAGAATCGCCGTACAGTCTGTCTTTGGTTGCATCGTAGTTTGCGAAGTCAACGCCCTCGTTCATCTTCTCAACCCACTCGCTGTCCACGATACCTGCGCCGTGGAAAGTCAGACAGTTCAGAATCTGCGGATACGGAACAGTGGTGTTGCAGCGTACTACCTGATAACTGCCTGCCGCATTATCAACCTCGTCTCTGGTTGCTGCCAGCTTGCTGATCGGAGTAATGTCTGCTTCCAGAACTTCACGGATCGTCTTGCCGTCTACGGTTTTTACACTGTCAAGTTCTGCTGCATCTGTTACAATCTCAACGGTATCCAGATTGGTGTACATGCTGTAGGTCTTATGCATTGCAGTAGAATTCTCATCCTTTGCACGGTTCAGAGAATATACCACATCCTCACCTGAAACCTTGACGCCGGAATCATAAACCTTACCGTCTTTGTCAACTCTTGCAAATCCGCAGTCATCTCTCAGAATGAAGTAGTAGGACTTGTTGTCCTCAGAGATTGCGTAGTTGTAAGAAAGAGAAGAATCCGTGCTTACGGACCAGTCTGGCTGCAGAGTCAGCAGATGGATATACAGTTCATCCAGTGTATAACCGGAACTCTGATCATCTGCACGAATCGGATCCCAGGTGGTAATGCTGGAACCGGTCTGAGTCAGAACGACCGGTCTGGTATCACGCAGAGACTCGTCTACGTAATCCAGTTTTTCCCATCTCTGATTGTTGGTAATGCTTTCGCCCTTCAGCAGATTGGAATACGGGCGTCCGGTCAGTCCAATGTACAGAGGAGTCATATAGGTCATTTCTTCTACGACATATTTTTCAGCCTCGCCGTAAGTCTTCACATATACATCCGGGGTTTCTCCGGCAGCCTTGTTTACCAGCTCATCCAGCTTCGGATCATTGATGCCGAGCAGGTTGCTGTCTCCTGTGGATTCCCAGATACCGCGGCAGCCATAGTCCGGAGTACCTACCGGGTTTGCCCAGCTGGAAATTGCAATATCAAAGTTACCGTTGCCTTCCTGCTCACGGAACGTAGCACCGTCTGCAGCCGCACTCATCTCAACGTTCATGCCTGCCTTAGTCAGCTCGTCACGGATTACGTTAGCAACGCTCTCATCACTGCTTTGGTATAAGAGTTTTAAGTTTACCTCACCGATTTCCACATCTGCGTTCGGGTCTGCCTCGGTAGGTCCCTGATTTTCTGCAGCTGCACTGGTGGTGTCACTCTTTGTCTTTACATTACATCCAGTTGCGGATACCGCCATGGCAGTACATAATGCCAAAGCTACCAGTCTTTTTTTCTTCATAACAATGTTCCTCCTTAAGAGATTAATATTTTGATCGGATTGCTCCGATTAAAATTTCAGTGATCCTTCCATCATTTCTCTGGTCCGGTGGCAGGCTACAAAATGTCCCGGTTTCACTTCTTCAAATACGGGATTCTCTGCCCGACAGCGATCTGTCGCAAACGGACATCTGGGAGCGAAGCGGCATCCCGGCTTCGGATTCACCGGAGAGCCAATCTCACCCTTCAGAATAATCTTTTCTTTCTTTTCCTTAATATTGACCGATGGGATTGCTGAAAGCAATGCAATGGTATAAGGATGCAGAGGATTTTTGAAAATCTCACTCTTGGAAGCCTTCTCAATCATCTGCCCCAGGTACATGACGCCGATATTCGTGGAAATGTGCTTGATGACAGACATATCATGAGAAATAAATACATAGGTCAGTCCCAGTTTTTCCTGCAGTTCCATCATCAGATTGATGATCTGTGCCTGAACAGATACGTCCAGTGCACTGACCGGCTCATCGCAGATGATGAACTTCGGATTCAGGGAAAGGGCCCGCGCGATAACCACACGCTGACGACGACCGCCGTCAAACTCGTGCGGATACATGTTGTACATACGGCGGGAAAGTCCGGTCAGTTCCATCAGTTCCTCAACACGGTCTCTCCGCTCCGCTGCCGTCTTGTACAGATTATGCAGCTTCAGCGGTTCCTCAATAATCTGGGAAATCGTAAATCTCGGATTCAGGGACGCATAGGGATCCTGAAAAATGATCTGCATTTCCTTTCTCATCTGACGCATCTCTTCTTTATCAAAGGATACGATATCCATTCCATCAAAGATTACTTTGCCGGCGGTCGGCTCATGCAGGCGCAGAATGGTACGCCCCAGCGTACTCTTGCCGCATCCGGATTCCCCAACGATTCCCAGGGTCTCACCGCCTTCAATCTGAAAGCTTACATCATCTACCGCATGGAGCAGTCCGCCATTTGCAACGTTAAAATATTTTTTCAATCCGATGACTTCCAGCATGGTACTCATGGCTTTACTCTCCCTTCTCGTCTTCCGCTTTACCTAACGGGAAAAAGCACTTGAATCTGTGGCTTCCCTCCGTCATGACCGGAGACTGTTTCTTACAGATATCCTGACAGTATTTACACCTTGGATGGAAATAACAACCAGTCGGCGGCTCTGCCATATTCGGAGTCATTCCCTCAATCGGGATCAGCTTGGCACTGTCTTCATCCAGCTTCGGAATCGAATCGAACAGCCCGCAGGTATACGGATGCCTCGGGTTCAGATATACCTCCTCAACCGTTCCGGTCTCCACAATCTCTCCTGCGTAAACAATCGCAACCTTATCACAGGTTTCTGCCACAACACCAAGGTCGTGTGTAATCATGATCAGACCCATCTGAAATTTCTTTTTCAGATTCATCATGATATCCAGAACCTGCGCCTGGATGGTTACATCCAGTGCTGTGGTCGGCTCATCCGCAATCAGAAGATCCGGATTACACAAAAGTGCCATGGTGATGACTACTCGCTGCTTCATACCTCCGGAAAACTGGTGTGGATAATCGTTGAAACGCTCCGCCTTCACACCAACCATCTCCAGCATCTCAATGCAGCGTTTCTTCGCTTCTTCCTTCGAGATCTTATTGTGACGTCTTAAAACCTCAATCAGCTGGTCACCGATCGTCATAGTCGGGTTCAGTGCAGTCATCGGATCCTGGAAAATCATGGAGATACCATTGCCGCGAATCTTTTCATTTTCCTTATCGGAATTCAGGATCAGGTTTTTGCCCTTGAAATAAATCTCTCCCTCGGTGATCACTCCCGGCGGGTCCGGTACCAGCTGCATGATCGCCATAGCCATCGCGCACATCGAATATCGTGCGGGCTACTGCACCACCATCCACATCAGCCTCAACCATAAAGACGAAGAAATCACCGTCGGCGC
>JALFHZ010000094.1 GCA_022776445.1 Lachnospiraceae bacterium | reverse complement strand
TGAAGCACCAGCTTATCAAAATACCAGTTAATCAGGTCATATTTGTCCTTGAAATTGCGGTAGAACGTCTGACGCGTAAGACCGCAGCGCTCCACAATATCCTTTACCGTAATCTTGTCTACCGGTGTGGTCTTCATGCATTCTTTGATGGAATCCGCCAGCTTGTATTTCGTTCTGTCCTGACGCGGCAGCTCTCCATTCTGCCCGGATGGGGTTCTCTCCATAGTCAACGATCTCCTCTTTCCTGATCTGAAATTCCGGGCAGCGGCAATCCTTCTTCCTGTACAGCATACTCCCTGATATAGAGTATACAAGATGTATTCCGACCTGTCTATATGATTTTTATTTCTCAGGATTTTACCAGTGCTTCTCCCAACGCCAAGCAGGCTTTTTCTCCCTCAGCATCAGGAGCCTCCAGACAGATCACCCCGTCGTCCACCAGGTCCGCACCCAGGCTCTGACATTCTTCCTGCCAGATGCGCATCCACTCGCCCTCCGCCCAGGAATAGGAACCGAATAGCCCCACTCTTTTCCCTGCAAGCTTCGATTTACACGCATCAAACATGGGCTGAAACTCAGACTCCTCCAGCTGCTCAGATCCCATGGCCGGACAGCCGAATGCAACTGCATCGTAATCATCCATCTGGTCCGCCTGAAATTCCGACGCCTGGAATATACTCACCTCAGCCCCTGCATTTTTTGCTCCTGTTTCCACCATCCTGGCCATCGTCCCCGTATTACCGGTTCCGCTCCAATATACCACTGCTATTTTATTCATCTCTTTCTGCTCTCCTTTTTGGTTTTTATTTCCAGGAATCCCCGGCCGGCACAGACCTCATGAGTCTTAAACCGCTACCGTAAGCTTCCGAATGGACCATCCTGCATTCCACAATTTTGTATATACATTCCGACATCTCGCAAATCGTGCAAACAGCTGCTTTGCTTCACACTCATTGTCATATACTTTCCAGCATCCGCTGCATTTACAGTTTCTGCCTTCATTTTCAATAAATCCGATCACATCTCCAAGCGGATATCCCAGGAACACACCAATCTCATGCGGAAATTCCTCACTCTCAGCCAGACGGCTTTTCAATCGTTCCAGCGCATGTTCCAGTTCCATATTCTGATACCCATACCTGCTCAGAAAGCTGCCGATCGCATCAGCTTCCAGTTCACGCCGCAGATGCGATTTCCGGCAAAGATACAGCAAAGCCTTATTCCCTCGTCTGCACAATTCCATCAATAAGAGACCCTTTTTATCCAGCCACTGATTCACCCGTTCGATCTGACTGTACAGTTCAGGCTCTTCCGACAGATTCAGACTGAACAAATTTGCCGGTTTTAGAGAAGCCAGCGTCGGGGCACAATATTCAACAAGATATTTTTCTAACATCTGCATGCTTCCTTTCCCTGATATCCGCAAAGATAGTTAGTTTTAACTAACCATCTTGTATCAGCACTTTACCATAAGCAGTTTCTGTTGTCAATCCGGTTTCTTATTAGTGAAAATTATAATCACTTTCCTCTGATTTTATGTACTCCTTCTCTTCCCACATACAGGGAAATGTGTTAAAATCGTAACTGCACAAGAAACGAAACCTATACAGCAAAATCAGAAGGGAACATTTTTTATGGCAAACGCAACCGTGATTCTGAAAAAGGGCGAAGGCCGCGCACTGAAAGCCGGCGGTGCCTGGATTTATGATAATGAAATTGATAAAATGGAAGGAGCTTATGAGAACGGCGATATGGTTCATGTTTCCGACTTCGACGGCTATCCGATGGGACAGGGTTTCATCAACACCCAATCCAAAATCACCGTCCGCATGATGACACGCAGGAAAGATGTGACTGTAGACGACGCTTTTATTGAAATGCGCGTTCGCAATGCCTGGGAATATCGCAAGTCCACCGTCGATACCTCCAGCTGCCGTATCATCTTCGGTGAGGCAGATTTCCTGCCGGGCATCGTCATCGACAAATTTTCAGATGTACTGGTGGTAGAATCTCTGGCTCTCGGCATCGACCGCTGGAAACCGGTGATTCTCGAAAAGCTGAAGCAGGTGCTGGCCGAGGACGGTATCCATATTCGAGGCATATACGAGCGCAGCGACGCAAAGGTACGTCAGCAGGAAGGCATGGAACGTATCAAAGGCTTCATCGGGGAGCCGTTTGATACGAAAGTGGAGATCGTGGAGAACGGTGTGCACTACATGGTCGATGTTCAGGATGGTCAGAAAACCGGATTTTTCCTGGATCAAAAGTATAATCGACTGGCTGTACAGAAGCTCTGCAGGGGCAAAAAAGTACTTGACTGTTTCACACACACCGGCTCTTTCGCACTGAACGCAGGTATCGCCGGAGCTTCTTCCGTTCTTGGCGTAGACGCTTCCGAACTTGGTATCGCCCAGGCACGCGAGAATGCAGCATTAAATGGTCTCTCTGACCGGGTACAGTTCACCTGTGCCGATGTCTTCGACCTGCTGCCGGAGCTGGAAGCCAAAGGAGAGAAATACGACGTCGTCATTCTGGATCCTCCTGCCTTTACCAAATCCCGTGCATCTGTCAAGAATGCGGTCAAGGGTTACCGCGAGATCAATCTGCGCGGCATGAAGCTTGTGAAGGACGGCGGATATCTGGCAACCTGCTCCTGCTCCCACTTTATGGATCCGGAGCTGTTCACCAAGACCATCCGTGAGGCGGCCGCAGGTGTCCACAAACGCCTGCGCCAGGTGGAATACCGCACTCAGGCTGCCGATCATCCGATCCTGTGGACCGGAGGCGAGCAGGCTTCCTATTATTTAAAATTCTACATTTTTCAGGTGGTAGACGAAAAGTAAAGTTCCCGCCCTTGAAAATCTCATCAAAGCAGACGAATCCGGAATGCCGTCGTCTGCGGCGGAATACTGGCTGTCTGGAAATCTGCGTGGGTAACGCGCACCTGCTGCCCCGGGCGAAGCAGGCTGACGTTCCCCGGACGTCCCGACCGGTCAATAATGGATGTCGCATTCGTGACAGCGAATACCATCTGACTGCTGCTGTCACCGGGCCGCCCGGTATAAAGAAGACGATTCACCGGATCATAATACAGAATCCGCGATACCGTCACCATAGAAGCATAAGGTCGGAATCCTCCCTGTACAACAATAACAAATGCACTGGTCTGCGGCGGAATGCTTCTGGTCATGCCGGAAGAAACCACGGCATTCACCAGCATCCCCGGTCTCAGAGAGCAGATGCTGACACTCTGTCCAAACGGATTCAGAATCACCGTATTCCGGTTGACATTCAGCTGAAGTCTCTGTCTCTGTGTTTCCTGAGCCGCCTGGGTTATCGGGTAGGATATCAGGATACTTTCCGGTGAGAAGGGACAGGACACCTCTTCAATGCGGGCATCTTCAATTCTTGTAATATTTCCAAAACGGGAAATGGCTGCAACTGGCTCGATCGGATCATAATTCATAGGAATCCTCTGCCTTTCAAAGGGTTCCTTTTATTATATGACGCGAATTTCTGAAAGTTGCAGCCGTTTACCGTCCCGCTCGTTTCTCCTTCACAGGCAATCAGCGCAATGCGGAATAAAGCTGGCCTGCCTGAAGCGTAATTCCCTTTGCTGCTGCCATCTCACTGACCGTCACCAGCTGATATCCGCGGTTCACAAGCTCCGGTACAATCCGCTCGGTTGCATCCCCGGTCTGACTGTACAGCTCATGCATCAGGATAATATCTCCGTCTTTCACATGATTCAGCACGCTGGCCACCGTCGAATCCGCATTTCTCGTCTTCCAGTCCAGCGTATCAATATTCCACTGAATCATCGGCATATTGACATTTGCACGAACCGTGGCATTATGATTGCCGCCCGGCAGACGCATGATCGTCGGACGCACCCCCGACACCTGCTCAATCACATCATTGCAACGTACCACCTGTGACTGAATTTCTGCCGCACCAAGCTTCTGCAGGTATTTATGATTCATGGAATGGTTGGCAACCTCATGTCCTTCCGCAACCATACGCTGCACTTCTGATGCATAAGACGGAACCCGATCGCCTACCATAAAAAATGTCGCTTTTCCGCCATACTGTGCCAGGCAGTCCATGATCCGGTTGCCGACAGATGGCTGCGGTCCATCATCATAAGTCAGCGCCACCATCGGTCTGGAAGGATCGATCTGACGTCCGGAAGTCTCCTGCAAAGTACCATCGGCTGCCTGCCGCTCTGCCCCGTCCGCCGGGAGCTGTACCATCCCGTCAGGCAGCTGCTCCGTCTCTTCTGCCGTACCTTCCTGTCCGGCTTCCCCTGACGGTTCTGCTGTTTCTGCCGCACCGGCTGCTGACGTTTCCCCGGTCTGTCCACCTGCCACGATCACCGGCGAACTCCCCGGATTCCCGGATTCCGCTCCGGGCGCCGCCTGCACCACGACCTGACTCTGCGTTTCCGCAGCATTCAGCGCCGGAACCTGTGATTCCGTCACAGTTTCTGCAGACACGGAAGCTCCCGCAGGATCCTCCACCCAGGTTGCAGCTCCCGGACCAAGCTCCATATTCACCCATCCCGGCTGCACCAGCTCCGGACCGGCCGCCCATGCCGGCTGTACTGTCAATACGACAGCCGCCAGAGCTGCCATCATTGTTTTATTCCATCGTTTCATCAGACTCCACCTCTTCCTTTTCTTCCAGGACGGTCATGCACATGACCATCTCCTCTCAGTTATCATACTATACTTCACTGCAATATGCAATATAACCAAAACTGTCCACATATCTTGCGGCGATTAGACTCTAGCCGAAATATCTGTCCTGTGATAAACTGATAGAGACAAATATTGAGGGAGGTACTATTATGGCATTACATGTTATGGATGAAGCCAATCGCTGCCTGGGATGCAAAAATCCGCAGTGTCAGAAGGGCTGTCCCATCAACACACCGATTCCGGAAGTGATCCGGCTTCTGAAAGCAAATCATCTGGATGAGGCGGGCAAGATGCTGTTTGAGAACAATCCGCTGACCACCGTCTGCAGCCTGGTATGCAACCACGAAAACCAGTGCGAAGGGCACTGTGTTCTCGGAAGGAAAGGTGCTCCGGTTCATTTCTCAACCATCGAAACTTACATTTCCACCACTTATGCCAACAAGATGACCAATGGTCCGGCGCCTTCCAACGGGATGCGTGCAGCCATCGTCGGTTCCGGTCCGGCAGGGATCACCATTGCCATCATTCTGGCAAGATATGGCTATGACGTAACGATTTTTGAGGGAAAGGATCAGATCGGCGGCGTGCTGCGCTACGGCATTCCGGAATTCCGTCTGCCGAAATCCGTTCTCGACGATATCAAATATCGTCACATTGACTTAAAAGGAATCAAATTCCGACCGAACACACATATCGGCGGCGCTATCGGCATTGACGATCTGTTCCGGGACGGCTATAAGGCTATTTTCATCGGTACCGGTGTCTGGAAACCAAACGCACTGCATATCAAGGGCGAAACACTGGGACATGTTCACTTCGGCATCAACTATCTGAACAACCCGAACAGCTACCATCTGGGCGAGCGCGTCATCGTCATCGGCGCAGGCAATGCCGCTATGGACGTAGCCCGCACCGCCATCCGCAAGGGAGTCCGCTACCTGACCTGCTTCTCGCTTACAAAGAAGGTCGCTGCCAGCCAGCATGAATTCAGCTACGCTCAACTGGAAGGTGTTCAGTTTGAGTACAACAAGGCTCCGGTGGAGATCACCGATGAAGGTGTGATTTTCAGGGATGTCACAGAAAATGAAGACGGTACTCTGAGTGATGTCCCGGGATCTGAAAAACTGTACCCGGCAGACAGCGTGATCATCTCCATCAGCCAGGGACCGCAGAACCGCATTGTCACCACTACCGAAGGCCTTGCAGCCAACAAGCGCGGCCTGCTGATGGCAGACGAAACCGGTCACACCACCCGCCCGGGCATCTTCGCATCCGGTGATGTGGTGAACGGTGCCCGCACGGTTGTGGAGGCTGTGGCACACAGCAAGATTGTGGCAGAATCCATGCATCAGTATATGCAGAGCCTTCCTAAAGATGAGTAAATAAAACGGAAAGTCCGGGAATGGACACAGCGGCCGTCATGCACAGCCTGTCTGCATCCATTCCCGGACTTTTCACATCCCGCCGCAGCGGTTTCTCTTCTATTTCGCCTTTTCTTCCTCCGGCAGCTCCTGACGAATCTCTTTCGTCCGGATCTCCTTACAGATCTGCTCGATGAACTCAGCAAGCGGCTTCTGGCCCTCGTTGCCTGCGAAACGGCTTCTTACAGATACCAGTCCCTGCTCTTCCTCGTTTGCGCCTACTACCAGCATATACGGCAGCTTATTCATTCTGGCATCACGAATCTTATAGCCGATCTTCTCACTGCGGTTATCCACGGTCACATCAATGCCGTTGGCAGCCAGTTCTTTTCTCACCTTCTCAGCATACTCCGTATACTTGTCGGAAATCGGCAATACACGTACCTGTTCCGGACACAGCCAGGTCGGGAACTTGCCTGCGTATTTCTCAATCAGCCATGCCAGCGTTCTCTCATAGCATCCCAGAGAGGTTCTGTGAATGATGTACGGACGGATCTTATCACCGTTCTGATCAATGTAATACATATCAAAATTCTCAGCGATCGCACAGTCAAGCTGAATCGTAATCATGGTATCTTCCTTGCCGTATACGTTCTTCGCCTGAATATCGATCTTCGGTCCGTAGAACGCAGCCTCGCCGTCCGCCTCGGTAAACGGCAGGTTATCCTTCTTCAGGATCTGGCGCAGCGCATCCTGAGTTTTCTCCCAGTAAGCCTCATCACCCAGATATTTATCACTGTTATTCGGATCCCACTTGGACAGACGGTAGGTTACATCCTCCTGCAGGCCCAGTGTGGACAGTACATAGTTTGCCAGACGCAGGCAGTTCTGCAGCTCCTCCTCTGCCTGATCCGGACGGATCACCAGATGGCCTTCGGAAATCGTGAACTGACGCACACGGGTCAGGCCGTGCATCTCACCGGAATCCTCGTTTCTGAACAGCGTAGAGGTCTCGCCATAACGAATCGGCAGCTCGCGGTAGGAATGCTGTGTATTCTTGTAGCAGTAATACTGGAACGGACAGGTCATCGGACGCAGTGCAAATACTTCCTTGTCCTTCTCCTCATCTCCCAGAACAAACATACCTTCTTTATAATGATCCCAGTGACCGGAGATCTTGTACAGATCGCTCTTCGCCATCAGCGGAGTCTTGGTACGCACATACCCCCACTCTCTGTCCTCCAGATCCTCAATCCAGCGCTGCAGTTTCATCACCATCTTAACGCCCTTCGGCAGCAGCAGCGGCAGGCCCTGACCAATGACATCCACAGTGGCAAACAGCTCCATCTCGCGGCCCAGCTTGTTGTGGTCACGTTTCTTGATATCCTCCAGATGCTCCAGATAAGCAGCCAGTTCTTCCTTCTTGTTGAATGCGGTACCATAGATACGCTGCAGCTGTGCCCGGTTGGAATCTCCTCTCCAGTATGCCATGGAAGAAGAAATCAGCTTAAACGCCTTGATGCCTTTTGTATTCATCAGGTGCGGTCCTGCACACAGATCAACAAATCCACCCTGATCATAGAAAGAAATCTCACTGTCTTCCGGAAAATCACGAATCAGCTCAACCTTATACGGCTCGCCCTTCTCTTCCATGAATTTGATTGCCTCTTCTCTCGGCAGAGTAAAGCGCTCCAGCTTGTTGCCTTCCTTGATGATCTTCTTCATCTCCTTCTCCAGATTGTCCAGATCCTCTCTGGAAAAAGAAGCATGATCAAAATCATAATAAAATCCCTCGTCGATTGACGGTCCGATTGCAAGCTTTGCCTCCGGGAACAGTCTCTTCACGGCCTCTGCCAACACGTGAGAACAGGTATGACGAACGGTGCGCAGTCCTTCCGGATCGCTGGCAGTCAGAATATTCAGTTCGCAATCCTGATCTACCACAGTTCTCAAATCAACGACCTTACCGTTCACTTCTCCAGCACAGGCTGCTCTCGCAAGTCCCTCACTGATATCCATGGCGATATCATAAACACGCATTGCCTGGCTGTATTCCTTACAGCTTCCATCTTTTAATGTGATTTTCATAATTCGCATTTCCTTTCTGTTTCTGTGATTGTTGGTAAAAATAAAAATCCCTTACACTGCATACACAATGTAAGGGACGTAAGATACGCGGTTCCACCCTGCTTGCCTTCGCACGGTCCGATTCCTGCCTGTACCGGCCATAGCCGGTCACAGCGTTCCAAAGAACCTCCGCAAAGACCTCTCATTTCTGATGATAACGGAATCACCGGACTGTATTAAAGTCACTCAGAGCTGGTTTTCCGATGGTTCGCGGCAAAAACGCTTACAGCTCACGGCGCTTCTCTCTGATACCCTCCGCATCGTACTCTTCTCATCAACGTATTGTCTTATTTTCTTTTGAAAGACCGGTTTCGTTCGGAACTTTCATCGTTATATTACTCCAGACTTCCGAATTTGTAAAGCCCTTTTTTCTTCTGATTTCATTCCCCCAGCAGCACATCAATCACCGCCTGAATCGATTTCTCCCGCGCAGCGATCGTCAGCTCCGGTTCATTGATATGTTCCAGATAGTGCGCATCGGAATTGCTGATGATCCGGCAGTTCTCCAAATACGGATTCGTCCGCCTGACTTCATGCAGTTTCTTCAGATCCTTCAGCTCCGCGGTCCGGAATCTGCTGTCCGGCGGAACAAAGCCCAGATTGGCAATCAGGCTGTTGGCTGATTTCTCTACATGAGCAGGGAACATCACGCCATCATAAGAGCGCACCAGCTCCCAGAGCTCATCAAATGAAATATCGACGCTGTTGATCAGCAGATACGGCTCTGTCCCTACAACCTCATCTTCTTCATTGCACAGAAGCTGTCTGCCGAACACCGATTCCTTATTCGGAAATTTCATCAGGCGTTCATAGACATAAGCGTCAAACTCCAGAGCCTTTTCCAGCGTCGGAAACAGACAGACCGCATGCACCTCCTCCGAGGTATTGATCTCCATCCCCGGAATCACCATCACACCATACTGCTCTCCAATCGCCATCGCTGCCGGGCAGTTCCTGCAGGTGTTATGATCGGTAAGTGCGATGACATCCAGTCCCTTGATCGCTGCCATGCCTACAATATTACCCGGTGTCATATCATCATCCCCGCATGGGGAAAGGCAGGAATGGATATGCAGATCATATGTAAGACTAATCATGCATCTGCTGATAAATCCACAGTGCCGCCTCAAAAATCGGGTCTTCGGTTCTCAGCACTGTGATCTCCTGATCCTTTGCCTTTTTCATCGCCACATCATCCAGAAGCGCACCCTCCGCCATGATGATGCAGGCTGCATCCGCAAGCGCCGCCACTGCCAGCGTATTCATATTCCCCATCACCGTCACCCATGCACAGCCGGCCGGTGCTCTGCCCATGGCGATACTCAGAAGATCGCAGCAGAACGGCGTCGTAATTTCACGTTCCACCTCTTCTCCGATATTCACGACCTCAAACCGACCGCTGTCCAAAAGCTCCTTTACTGTCATTTTTTATCCTCCTCATTTCTCCGATCCAGCCGCGACATTTCTCCGGAAATCCGTGTAATATAATCCTTCAGAATCTGAAGCGTCTGCAGGGTCTCTATCCCCTCTCCGTTTCCGGCATGCAGATCATCGGAAAGAATCGCCACTTCTTCTGATAACTGGTGCAGACTCTCACGCAGATAATATACACAGTCCCGCTCACTTGCCTCACCACGCACAATATCCTCGGCCAGCGCCTTGCAGGTCGGTGCACCGCAGGAACCGCAATCCAGTCCCGGGAACTGCCTGCACAGCTGCTCCACCCGGTTCAGCCGCGCAAAGCTCTCCATCATGGTTTCCCCCAGATTGAAGACCGGCTCATATTCCACTTCTTCCGTCCACGGCACAATCTGCTCCGCACGCTCTTCCATATCGATATGGCTCCTTGCCACCGGCATATACTTGCGCAGACGCTTCAGCTTCACCTCCGCCACGTAAGGATTCTCCACCGTCAGCACACCGCCCACACAGCCGCCGCTGCAGGCATTCAGCTCTACAAATTTCAGATTGGTAAATTTCTGGTCCTCCAGATCCTCCAGTACCCGGATCGAATTTTCAATTCCATCTGCCGCAAGATAACTGTCCGTAAACAGACCGCTCGCCTCTCCGCCGCTCCTGCCCCAGCTGATACCGATCTTTCCGGATGTGGCAAGATCCTCAATATCCTCTCCCAGATGCTTCATGTGAGAGAGCAGCTGCGGATAGACATCCTTGATCGCAACCACATGGTCAATCTCACTCTTATCCGTGCCGAGCGGAACCTTTGCATAGCTCACCTTGGACGGACAAGGAGAAATGAAAAAGACGCCGATCTCCTCTCTGGCCGCTCCTCTCTTCTCCATCACTCTGGCTACCGCCATCTCTGCCGCCACCTCTACCGGCGGCTTCAGCGGAAGCAGATTCGGAAGCAGATTTGGGAAACGTACCCGGATCAGGCGGACAATCGTCGGACACGCCGTACTGATCACCGGAAGCACTTCCTCATGCTTCGTCAGATATTCGCGGGTCGCATCCGAAACCAGCTCTGCCGCCGCACTCACCTCAAACACATCATCAAATCCCATGGCAAGCAGAGCATTCAGCACACTATTGACATCTTCCAGATTGTTGAACTGGCTGTAAAGCGCCGGTGCCGGAAGCGCAATCTTATAGCGGTACTGCTGCATCATATCCAGGGTGTCATAAGTCGCCTTCTTCGCATGGTGCGGACAGACACGGATGCACTCTCCGCAGTCGATGCAGAACTTGTCATTGATCCGGGCTTTCCCCTTGCGCACCCGAATTGCCTGCGTCGGACAGCGCTTGATACAGTTGATACAGCCCTTACACAGGTCCGGATCCAGCCGAACGGAATGATAGAATTTATTCATGCTTGTTGTCACCTCCCGTCAGCTCAGAGCAAACTCTCATTACAGATTCACCGTCATGGTAATGGTCGTTCCCACTCCAAGCTCCGTCTCTATCTCCATCGTATCCGTATATTTCTTCATATTCGGCAGGCCCATGCCTGCACCAAAGCCCAGATTGCGAACCTCATCCGGTGCCGTAGAATATCCGGCCTTCATCGCCAGATCGATATCCGGAATGCCCGGTCCCACATCCGCCAGAATCATCCTGATCCGCTCCGGAGTAATTTCTACGGTGATCTCCCCGCCTTTTGCATGGATCACCATATTGATCTCACCCTCATACATGGCAATCGCAACCTTGCGCACAGCCGCCGGTGAGACGCCCATCTGTTTTAATTTCCCCTTGACATCACTGCTGGCTTCCCCTGCTCTGGTAAAATCGTCCGGAGAAATCTCATACTTTAAAACAATTGCCTCCGCCATTAGATCGCACCTCCACGTAATCCCGCCTGATACAGCAAACCACATGCAGAAAACATCCGATGACCGGTCGCCATCACAATCAGATCGCGTTCCTTTGCCATATCCAGAATCGTCTGATCCGGTTTCTTGCCCCGGACAAAGATAATACATACAATATCCAGCATCTCCGCAGTTCGAATCACCTGCGGATTGCATAATCCGGTCAGCAGCACAGAATGATCCTTGGAATACGCCAGCACATCACTCATCATATCGGAACCGCATGCACTTTTCACTTCCTGATCCAGAAATTCCTCTCCTGTCAATACCCTGCACTTCAAAACTTCCTGTACTTCTCTTGCCGTCATACATGTATCCTCCCTATCGTTAGATTCCCCGAAACTCTCTCCTGCTCTTTTGGGACTGTAAAATAAAATCAGACCGAAGATAAAGGGTTCTTTCTATAAGCATAACATTGAAAATGTGAATAATCAACAAAAATCCGAGACCGTTATTTAACAAACATGTGGTTTTTGCAGCTTTTCAGTAGCTTTTTTGAAGAATTCATGTTAGAATATACCATATGTTAAAATTGTATCATAGGAGGAGGATTAAACATGGCTTGCAAAAAAGAAGGTGTTCCTTTCAGCGGTACTCCTGAGCAGGAAGCTGCTTTAAAGAAAGTCATTGCTGAACTGAAGGACACAAAGGGTGCACTGATGCCGATCATGCAGCATGCACAGGAAATCTACGGGTATCTCCCGATTGAAGTACAGACCATGATTTCTGACGAAACCGGCGTTCCGCTGGAAAAAATCTATGGCGTTGCCACTTTTTATTCCCAGTTCGCACTTCAGCCAAAGGGCAAATATCAGATTTCCGTATGTCTCGGTACTGCCTGCTACGTAAAGGGCTCCGGCGCTATCTTCAGCAAACTGGAGGAATTGCTGGGCATCACCAACGGGGAATGTACTCCGGACGGCAGATTTTCACTGGATTCCTGCCGCTGCGTAGGTGCATGCGGTCTGGCACCTGTCATGATGATCAATGACGAAGTATACGGACGTCTGACACCAGATGAGATCCCGGCTATCCTGGCGAAATATCAATAACGCCTATGATGCCCGAAATCTCCCTGAATATCCTGGACGTTGCAGAGAATTCCACCCGAGCAGGCGCATCTCTGGTTGAGATAACCGTCGATGCCGATCCGGAAGCCGACCGCCTCACGGTTACCATTGCCGATAACGGATGCGGAATGACCGAAGAGCAGGTGGCCCGGGTGACAGATCCTTTTTTCACCAGCCGGACGACCCGCAAGGTAGGACTTGGAGTTCCCTTTTTCAAATATGCCGCCGAGAGCACCGGAGGAACCTTTACGATCACATCACAGACGGAAGTCGGAACAACCGTGATCGCCGTATTCGTTCTTTCGCACATTGACCGGATGCCTTTGGGCGACATCACCAGTACCATACATACTCTGATCGTTTATCATCCGGAAACCGATTTTCTCTACCGGTATGTATACAACGGCGCATCTTTTACCCTGGATACCCGTGAATTCCGTGAGGTTCTGGGCGATGTTCCGTTCGATACCCCGGAGATATCCGAATACATCAGAGAATACCTGGCAGAAAACAAACAGGAAACCGACGGCGGTGTCATCTACTGATGCCCGTCTTTCCAGAAACTCATTGTTGCACAGACTGTGCTTATTATCATTTGGAGGATTTACATGAAAAGTCTTGAAGAATTAAGAGCAATCCGCGAGAAGATGCAGAATCAGGTAAGCCTGCGCGCGGAAGACCATACCCATACCCGTGTGGTTGTCGGTATGGCTACCTGCGGCATCGCAAGCGGCGCAAGACCGGTTCTGACCACCTTATCCAATCTGGTTCAGGAAAAAGGTCTCACCGATAAAGTATCCGTAACACAGACCGGCTGCATCGGCTTATGCCAGTATGAGCCGATCGTAGAGATCATGGAACCCGGCAAACCGAAAGTAACCTACATCAAGATGAATCCGGACAAGGCGGCAGAGATCGTTGAACGCCATTTGATCGGAGGCCACGTTGTAGAGTCTTACACCCTGAATTCAGCAGACATCAAATAAGGAGGAACTGAGGATGTATCGTTCACATGTATTGGTTTGCGGAGGAACAGGATGTACCTCTTCCGGAAGCCAGCAGATTATGGAAACCCTGAGAGAAGAGATCAAGAAAGCCGGACTGGAGAATGAAGTCTCCGTCGTACAGACCGGCTGTCACGGTCTCTGTGCACTGGGTCCGATCATGATTGTTTATCCGGATGCCAGCTTCTACTCCATGGTCAAGGTAGAAGATATTCCTGAGATCGTTCAGGAGCATCTGTTAAAAGGACGTGTGGTTACCCGCCTTCTGTATCAGGAGACCGTTACCAACACAGGTGTCAAAGCACTGATCGACACCGATTTCTATAAGAAACAGCACCGCATCGCACTGAGAAACTGCGGTATCATCAACCCGGAAGTCATTGAAGAGTATATCGGTACCGGCGGTTATGCCGCTCTCGGTAAGGTTCTGACCGAAATGACTCCCGATGATGTCATTAAATGCATCCTGGATTCCGGTCTGCGCGGACGCGGCGGCGGCGGATTCCCGACCGGTCTGAAGTGGAAGCTCGCCAAAGGCAACGATGCTGACCAGAAATATGTCTGCTGTAACGCAGATGAGGGTGACCCGGGCGCATTCATGGACCGTTCCATTCTGGAAGGTGACCCGCACGCGGTTCTGGAAGCTATGGCCATCGCAGGATATGCCATCGGCGCCAGCCAGGGTTATATCTACGTGCGTGCAGAATACCCGATCGCGGTACAGCGTCTGAAGATTGCGATTCAGCAGGCCCGCGAGATGGAGCTGTTAGGTAAGGATATCTTCGGAACCGGCTTCGATTTTGATATTGACCTCCGTCTCGGTGCAGGTGCATTCGTGTGTGGTGAAGAGACCGCTCTGATGACCTCCATCGAAGGCAACCGCGGTGAGCCTCGTCCGAGACCTCCGTTCCCGGCACAGAAAGGTCTGTTCGGCAAGCCAACCATTTTAAATAACGTAGAAACCTACGCCAATATCCCGCAGATCATCCTGAACGGTGCGGAGTGGTTCGCTTCCATGGGTACTGAGAAATCCAAAGGCACCAAGGTATTCGCACTGGGCGGCAAGATCCACAACACCGGTCTGGTTGAGATTCCGATGGGCACCACCCTGCGTGAGGTCATCGAAGAGATCGGCGGCGGCATTCCGAACGGCAAGAAGTTCAAAGCAGCGCAGACCGGCGGTCCGTCCGGCGGATGTATCCCGGCAGAGCATTTCGACATTCCGATCGACTACGACAACCTGATCTCCATCGGTTCCATGATGGGTTCCGGCGGACTGATCGTTATGGATGAAACCGACTGTATGGTAGATATCGCAAAATTCTTCCTCGGATTCACGGTAGAAGAATCCTGCGGTAAATGTACCCCGTGCCGGATCGGTACCAGACGTATGCTGGAGATTCTGGATAAGATTACCAAGGGCGAAGCTACCATGGATGACCTGGACAAACTGGAAGAGCTCTGTTACTACATCAAGAACAACTCTCTGTGCGGCCTGGGTCAGACGGCTCCGAACCCGGTACTGTCCACCCTGCGGTATTTCCGCGATGAATACGAAGCTCATATCAAAGAGAAGCGCTGCCCTGCAGGCGTATGTAAGGCACTGCTCTCCTACCATATTGACCCGGATAAATGTAAAGGCTGTACCCTGTGTGCACGGAACTGCCCGAACAATGCAATCATCGGCTCTGTCAAGAATCCGCATGTCATCGATACCGACAAATGTATCAAGTGCGGTGCCTGCATGGAGAAATGTAAATTCGGCGCGATCTACAAACAGTAATGGAGGAGAATTGATATGGAGAATATTACAATTAAAATTAACGGCATAGAAGTAAGCGCTCCAAAAGGCTCCACCATCCTGGAAGCGGCGCGTCTGGCTCATATCGAGATCCCGACCCTCTGTTTTTTGAAGGAGATCAACGAGATCGGCGCATGCCGTATCTGTGTGGTGGAAGTCAAAGGCGCAAGAAGTCTGGTAGCTTCCTGTGTATACCCGATCAACGAAGGCATGGAAGTCTGGACCAATACCCCGAAGGTACTGGATTCCCGCAAGAAGACTCTGCAGCTTCTGTTATCCAACCATGACCGCAAGTGCCTGTCCTGCGTACGCAGCGGCAACTGCGAACTTCAGCAGCTTGCGAAACAGCTTGGTGTTGAAGACGAAACCTATTATGATGGTGTCCGCACTCCGTCCTGCATCGATGACAGTGCAGCACATATGATCCGTGACAACAGCAAATGTATCCTCTGCCGCCGCTGCACCGCAGTGTGCGAGAAGGTTCAGGGCATCGGAGTGATCGGTGCCAATGAACGTGGATTTGCAACCTTTATCGGTTCTCCGTTCAACATGGGACTGGGAGAGACCAGCTGCGTATCCTGCGGTCAGTGTATTGCAGTCTGCCCGACCGGTGCTCTTCAGGAGAAATCCAGCATCGACGATGTTCTGGCAGCCATCGCAGATCCGTCCAAACACGTGATCGTACAGACCGCTCCCGCTGTTCGTGCTGCTCTCGGTGAAGAATTCGGCTACCCGATCGGTACCAACACCGAAGGCAAGATGGCCGCTGCCCTGCGCAGAATCGGCTTTGACAAAGTATTTGATACCAATTTCAGTGCTGACCTTACCATCATGGAAGAGGCAAATGAATTTGTAGAACGTGTTCAGAACGGCGGTGTACTTCCGATGATCACCTCCTGTTCTCCGGGCTGGATCAACTTCTGTGAGCACTACTTCCCGGATATGACTGAGAACCTGTCCAGCTGCAAATCTCCGCAGCAGATGTTTGGTGCAATTGCCAAATCCTACTATGCTGAGAAGATGGGACTGAAACCGGAAGATATCGTATCCGTATCCGTTATGCCATGTACCGCAAAGAAATTCGAGGTTCAGCGTCCGGATCAGGCAGCCAACGGTGTTCCGGATGTTGATTACACGATGACTACCAGAGAGCTTGCACGCATGATCCGCAAAGTCGGCCTGAATTTCCAGACACTTCCGGATGAAGGCTTCGATGCCCCGTTAGGTCTTGGTACCGGCGCAGCTGTGATCTTCGGCACTACCGGCGGTGTTATGGAGGCAGCACTGCGTACTGCAGTAGAAACCCTGACCGGCGAAGAACTGGCAAGCCTGGACTTCACCGATGTCCGCGGTATGGAAGGCATCAAGGAAGCTTCCTACAACGTAGCCGGTATGGAAGTAAAGGTTGCTGTGGCATCCGGTCTTGGCAATGCAAGAAAACTTCTGAATAAAGTGAAATCCGGTGAAGCAAACTATCACTTCATTGAAATCATGGGATGTCCTGGCGGCTGTATCAACGGCGGCGGACAGCCGCAGCAGCCCGGCTATATCCGCAACACCGTGGATATCCGTGCTCTGCGTGCAGGTGTACTTTACGAATCTGATAAGAACAATCCGATCCGTAAGTCCCATGAGAACCCGGCAATCAAAGAACTGTATGCAACTTATCTGGGCAAACCGGGAAGTGAAAAGGCACATCACCTGCTGCATACCACATATATCAAGAGAAAGGTCAACGAGATCTGATTTTCTTCCTGTTAAAAAGGCACAGCATCCATGTTCGGATGCCGTGCCTTTTATACTGCTATATATGTATACTTTTTTCTTTGATTCCATATGCTTCCAGATACTGCATTTCCTTCGGAATCCATTCGTTCCGGAATCGCTCCAGTTTGGCAGCACCGTTCCGTTTCAGAATTCGTCTCTGCTGCTCTTCCGGATCAATTCCATAATAAAACTTCAGATCATACACATCTCCAAAATACGGATGCTGGCTGTATGCGCCTTCGATGATGTTCAGCTGTCTGTACGGAACACAGATCCGATCGCCCAGCTTCCATGCACCACAGTCAAAAATCTGATAGGTAAATCCCTGCGGATCACGCAGATGGTTCAGAACTTCCTCCTGAAACCGTTCATAATCTACATTTCCGCCCGTTTCCTTCATCCGTTCCGGTGTACGCTGTTCCGGTCTCAGGAAGAAATCATCCATGTGAAACAGGTTGCAGCCATAGACCTCTTCCAGAAGCCGCCCCAGTGTACTCTTGCCGCTTCCGCACATCCCGTCAATGGCTACAGTCACCGGATGGTCTCCCGCTTTCGTCAGGGCCCGGTCAATCTCCAGAAACACAGGGTAATATCTCGCATAACACTCAGCAACCACACGGTAAGCCGGATGGTATGTTTCACGATACAGACTGCTGTGGCTAACCGGCGGATAACCCTGTGCCTGATATTCCTCCAGATATGCCCGAACCTCCGCAGGACGGAACGGAAATTCTCCCCGTTCACATCCCTGCAGCAATCCTTGCAGCTTCTGCTCAAACCGTTCCTTTTTCCCGATTTTACGGTCCGCCGTCCGCACAAACATCTGATTCAGCGTCTCCGGCCGCAGTCCCTGATCCAGCACAGACAGATACATGCGGTACATCCCGTCTCCGATCTCCTCCAGCACATCGGGATTGGGCGCGGCGTCTGCCCATTCCTGCCGGATCCACATCAGGCTCTTCGCCGGACTGGCAATCATATGCCCACCTCCGAACTCACTCTGGAACAGAAGCTTCACCACATCCGCAATCTGCATGCGCGGATAGTGTTCCAAATGTTTTCTCAAGATTTCTTTCATCCTATCCCCATCCCTGTTACATCAACTTCTTCACAACCGCATTCCATTACATCACATGCTTCGGAATCACACCTGCCCGGCGCAGCGCCTGGATCACAACCGGAATCAATACCAGCTGTAAAATAATCCCCGGTACGGCATTCAGAAATGCGCCGGCTAAAAACAACTGCACAGAAAAGCTCTTTCCCACGATTCCATACATCGGAATGCTGACCAGCCCCCACACCAGGCGTCCGGCAATCATAGCGCCGATCAGGCTGATATAGACTGCCATACGCTGATTCTGATATTTTCCATACAGAATTCCGGTCACACTTCCATACACAGCCAGTTCAAACGCCATAGCCGCAGCCGTCGGCATCATGGGAGGCATTCCAAACATTACACTGCGCAGCAGAGGCGTTATAAAGCCCACCAGCAAACCATATTTCCAGCCACACACATACCCGCAGATCAGTACCGGTATGTGCATCGGCAAAAGCATGCCGCCGATTTCCGGAATCTGTCCCACAAGAAACGGCATGATAATTCCCAATGCCAGAAACACACCTGCCGTCACCAGAGTTGTGGTCTCCGCTCCTCTCTTCTGTACTGCCGCACTCGTCCCCGTCATTCTCATATTCTTCTCTTCCTTTCTTCTTTTTCATTGGCAGGACACCTTATGTGCCTCCGGATACTGAAAAAGGGTATCAGAAAACACATGCGTTTCACAAAAATGCATGGCCCTTCTGGTACCCATAACTGACTTCTGTCAATCGATATCATTATTATAGGTTCCGTCCTTTGTTTCGTCAACTCAATTTTCGTCAAACGTTTGCGAAACATGTCACAAAAAAAGATTGCATTCAAAAACTGCCACAGCTATAATAAGCGTAGCTGATAAACAAAATACAGGGGGGGCGATTTTATCAACGATTTACATACACACTATCAGGTAAATATTGACAAAGAGAATCTGATCGATCGGATTCAGAATTTTGCACTGGACATGGACGGTACCATCTATCTGGATGAAACCTGGATCGACGGTGCCAGAGAATTCCTTGCAAAAGTAGAAGAAACCGGCCGCAAGTACTGCTTCATGACAAACAACTCTTCCAAGAACGCTGCCGTATACGTAGAGAAGCTACATCGCATGGGACTTGATATTGATCCACAGAAGCAGCTGATTACTTCCGGACATGCAACCATTGATTATCTGAAAAAACATTATCCGGGTCAGAAGATCTATCTGTTCGGCAACCGGGTACTGATGGATGAGTTCGAAGAAGGCGGTATTCTTCTGGAAGAAGAGCATCCGGATCTGGTGGTCACTGCGTTTGACACTTCCTTTGACTATCCGAAGCTCTGCAAGCTCTGTGATTTCGTCCGCAGCGGCATGCCGTTTATCGGAACACACCCGGACTTCAACTGTCCGACCAAAACAGGCTTTATCCCGGACATCGGATCTCTCCATGCCTATATCCACGCCTCAACCGGACGCATGCCGGACAGGATCATCGGAAAACCGAATAAGGAAATCATCGACTATACCCTGAACGTCCTTGGTGCTTCTCCGGATAACACTGCAGTCGTGGGAGACCGCCTGTACACGGATGTCAAATCCGGTGTGAACAATGGTCTTTACGGAATCTTCGTTCTGAGCGGGGAGGCTCAGCTGCCGGATCTGGCCGATTCCGATGTACAGCCGGATCTGATTTTTGATTCGGTAAAACAGATCATCCCGCTGCTGTAACCGGTCCTGCGTACCGATACGCTCTGCCGGCTTATCAAAAAAAGCTGCCATGCACGGCAGCTTTTCTTTTTCTCTTAATGACGATGCATATGTACCTGATCCGCACCCAGTTCACGAAGATTTGCATGCACCTCACGACCATCTGCCTGACCGATCAGCATATCCCGGTCTTTCTTCGCTTCCATCTCCGTCTTGTGTTTGCTCGGTCCGCCCACACAGCCGCCTACACAAGCCATACCTTCCACAAAATCAGCCGGCAGCTTGCCAACCTTCATCAGAAGCAAAGCCTTCTTACACTCGGCCGCGCCGTTGCAGCGCATCACGTTCGGTTCGATATTCTCTTTCATTTCCTTGAAGCACTGAACCACAGCCGCAGTTACGCCGCCGGAATTGCCAAAGCGCTTACCGAATACAGAACCATCCTGATAGCTGTTCTCCTCCGGCTCCAATTCCACACCCTTCGCGCGCATCATCGCACGGATCTCACCAAAGGTCATGGCATAATCTGCGTTGCCCTGGATATTCAGATCCAGAGTCTCACTCTTCTTTGCGATACACGGTCCGATAAATACAGTAATGGTATCCGGATCTTTCTCCTTCACCATTCTGGAAACTGCACACATCGGAGATACTGTCGTGGACATATTGTCCAGCAGAGTCGGGAAGTGCTGCTTAATCATATTTACAAATGCCGGGCAGCAGGAAGTAGTCATCTTCTTGCCTTCCTTATAAGCCTCAGCCCATTCTGCTGCCTCAGCTGCTGCAGTCATATCTCCGCCTAAAGCCACTTCAATCATGTCTGCAAAGCCAACCTTCTTCAGAGCCGTCTTCCAGCTTGCCATGGTAATATCTTTGCCAAACTGACCTTCTGTAGCCGGTGCAACCATAGCTACCACCTTTTTGCCTGCTTTGATCAGTTCAATCACATCTACAATGAAGGTCTTGGTACCGATAGCACCGAACGGGCAGCTGTGGATGCAGGCACCGCACTGGATACATTTCTTCTCATCAATCTCGCAAATACCATATTCATCATAGGTAATCGCATCAACCGGACATACCTTCTTACATGGGCGCTCCAGATGCGCAATCGCATTGTACGGACACGCCTGTGCACATTTGCCGCACTCCTTACACTTGTTCGGGTCAATATGCGCACGCTCTTCGCCCATGGTGATCGCGCCAAAATTACAGGAATTCTGGCATGCCTTACCCATACATTTCCGGCAGTTGTCCGTCACAATGTAGGAAGCAATCGGACACTCTTCGCAGGCAGCTCCAATGACCTGAACCACGTTTCTCGTGTCATGTCCGCTCGGGCAGATTCCCTGTGCCAGACGCACCCGCTGACGGATGATCTCTCGCTCCTTGTAGATACAGCAGCGGAACTGTGCCTGCGGTCCCGGAATCATCTGATATGGCAGGTCGTCCTTCTTCTCCTCCAGCGTTCCTTCCCACGCCAGCTTCGCTACTTCATATAATACATCATGCTTAATACGTAAAATTGTTGCGTCATTTGTTACCATGATTTTTCCTCCTCATTCTCAACCAGTCTTATGCAGCCGCCCGCATTATTCCCCCTAATAATACGTAACGGTAACAGTTTTTCCTATCTCTTCCACGGTATGCTTCAGCTGCTCCACCAGATTCTGCCGGATACCAAGATCAAAAGGCAGACCCGGATTCTGATATGCGCTGTTGATCGCCTTGCCCACATACAGATGAAGCTCCGTACAATCCTCAATAATCATTTTTGCAACCATGGACGCACCATTCGGCTTGTCCAGTTCCAGGAAGAAATCCTCCGAAACCGTCTCGTTCTTCGCATAACGTTTCAGAAGCTGAATCACGCGATTCAGTGTCAGGACACCTTCTGTAACCAGTTCAATCCCTTCCATATAAGCAATCGGCGGAATATCCGGATCCACATAATCCATTGATACATCCAGCCTGCGCTTCAGTACACGCGACACAATCGTGGCGCTGGTACCACCGCAGACAATGCGCTTTGTGGTACTGTCCCCGGACATAAAACTCCTTACCATCTCCTCATCTCTGGACATGTCCTGCGCAGGACCGGTCATCAGATGAACCGGCTTTGCATTGATAATGCGCATACATGCCACTGTCGTATCGTCTCCCGGCCGATACTGATACAGCTCATCGCACGCCTGGCAGATGGACGCAGCCAGACGCATCGCAGATATGGTCAGAGCATACTGCTTGACTGCATATTTTGCGATATCCTCCCAGAGCCAGCCAAAATTCAGAAGCTGACCGACTCCGGCATGAATCGTACCGTCGCTCATCAGGATCAGGGCATCGCCCTTCTGCACCTTGAAACGGTACTCGTTGATCTTCTTTCCTTCCACTTCCCGGATATTCTGCGGAATCGGAATCAGCCTTCCGCCCCGGATGAAGATGCAGCTCGGATTATCAAACTCTACCAGATATGCATCTCCGTTATGAAATACCTGAAGAATGCTGAACGTAGCATACGCCACCTGACGCACCTGGCAGATCGGAAGCGTCTGCACGATCGTCTCAACACACTCCTCCAGCGTCGCACCGTTCAAAAACATGGTGCCGAGAATCTTGGAAGTCAGAGTAGCCAGAATATTGGCCTTTACTCCGCTTCCCATTCCATCTGCGAGAATCATGATATTGGAATCATTCGTCTGAAGGATCTCCACCTTATCACCGCAGAGAATCTCGGAAAATTTGTTCAGGCTCTTATATGCAACATCTACGGTAACTCCCATTTATTTCCCTCCGTTATCACCGCTGTCTTCCAGCAGGGTCCTGCAAAGGGTAGTCAGGGTCGTCTTCGTCTCTGCTGTAGTTTCACCCAGCAGGCCGGCAATCTCCTGAGCAACCATCATCTGTTTATGAATGACGCGCTGTGCAAGATCAATCGTGTCGAGCTTCTTCTCATAATCCAGACGTGCCTGTTCTTCCTCTTTCGTAATATCGATGAACGTAGCAAGCACCACATTCTCTTTCTCTATGTAGACCAGATTCTGAAGCGTATCCAGCTTGTACTCCGGATAGGAAACCTTCTTGCCGTGAATATTCTGATGCGTATCCAGCACCCACTGGAAATCCACCGGATCAATAAACTCATACAGATACATCTGCAGAGCTTCCGCACGGGTCTTGCCGAAATACTTCTCACCCACCGCGGAATATTCCATAATCTTCATGTTCTCATCCACGATGATGACGATGTTCGGCGACGTCTCCATAACCAGATTCGCGAACGATTCGGATTTCTCGTACATGAACGGAATGCACATGTTCAGCTCCGCCTTTTTCTGGAATACGGCAATCGCCTTCTCACGACAGGTCGGATAACCGCAGGCACCGCAGTTCAGCTCATCATCCGGTTTGTTCTTGCCGGTCATCGCCAGAATGTGGCGGATCTCCTCCTGCGTCGGCACCGGATCCTTCGGTGACTGATCCATAAAGACCTTATGCAGGTTGACTGCGGCAATCTCCGGAGCTGTCACCTCATCTGCAACCGGCTCTCTGGCAATATTTTCCTCCATATCCAGCTTCACCTTGAATCTGGAAATAGACGGATCGCTGACCGTAGGTCCCTTGATGCAGCCGCCGGAGCACATATTCATCTCGATAAAGCATCCGGTAATCTCTCCCCGCACCATGCTCTTGCAGAGATCCATACAGTTTGTCTCGCCATGAACATAAAACTTCCGATAGCCGTCTGCCTGCTTCTGGGTTGCCAAAACAGAGCTGACAACACCGTTGGTAACCGGATAGAGGCGATTGACCTTCGGATCCATCTGATCAAACGGCAGATCCTCGCATTCCTCAATTGCGATATCCTCGTCGTTCAGCCATCGGCTGATATCATTGAAATTCAGCACCGCATCGATATAACCGGCATGACGGATGTCCTGAGCCTCTTTCTTCTTAGCTATGCACGGCCCCAGAAATACTACCTTTACCTCAGCTCCCAGCTGCTGCTTGATCATCATGCCATGCGCAATCATCGGGGATACAACCGGCGCCAGATACTTCGTCAGCTGCGGATAATACTTCTCAATCAGATCATTGGCACTCGGACAGCAGGTCGTGATGATATTCTCCATCTTACCTTCCTCAAGCAGCCTTGCATACTCCGCCGTCACCAGCGCAGCGCCCTCCGAGGTCTCCCGGACATCTTCAAATCCAAGCTGCAGAAGCGCGGCACGCACCTGTCCGATCGTGCGGTATTTTAACAGTCCCATATAGGAAGGTGCCATGGAAACAATCACACGCTCCCCGGAACGAATCATCTGTTTGACCTTATCCAAATCGCTGACCAGAGTCTTCGCCGACTGCGGGCAGATCTGCAGACACCGTCCGCACAGAATGCAGTTGTCCGGCATAATCTCCGCACGGCCGTCCCGAACCATAATCGCCTTGACTTCACAGTTCCGGACACATTTGTAGCAGTGGCGGCACTTGGTTGCCTTAAAGTCAATAATCGCCATATCTACAGTCTCCCCAAGATCTCCCTCTCAAAGAACTCTTTGGTGTCTTCCGGTTTCAGCGAGTACAAAGTTCCGTCAACAGTTACACACACGCCATTCACACAGTTGCCGCTGCAGAATGCGCCATTCAAATCCACTTTGTCTTCCACCTGATGAACTTTCACCAGCTCCTGCATCTGCTGGATGATCTCTCTGGATCCTTTCAGATGACATGCACTTCCGATACAGATCGTAACTCTCATAAAATACTCCCTTCCTGTGATGTGATCCTGATGCAGAGCGTCCTCCCGTGCAACCGCTGAATGTTCATAACGTCCACACCGAGTGACCACAGTTTCGTGCGCGAAGGCGCAAAATCGCCTATCTTATTTAATTATCGCATGTTGATATATTTTTATCAATTACTTTTTTCAGAAATTCTTGTTTTTTCTGTCAAACACGGCAGGTTCTATGATATAATTTCTGTGTTCGTGCTTACCCGGAAGAGCTGCCGCCTGTCACGGCACTCTGATGGCCAAGACGTTTCTCTTCTGAACGTACTTCCTATTTTCACACGAACAGAAAGAGAGGAGATTCCTTATGAAAAAAAGACTTACTGTATTCCTTGCGATGACCATGATCGCCGCACTGACCGGATGTGGCAGCAAGACTGCCGGCAGCACAGAGACTGCTGCGACAACCGCTGCCGCGACAGAAGCTGCTGTGACGACCGCTGCTGCTGCAGAGACTTCGGCAGGCACGGCCTCAGGCAAATCTGAACAGTCTTCAGGATCCGCCACTGCCGTCCGCGTAGGTTCTCTGAAAGGCCCGACCTCCATGGGACTGGTCCACCTGATGGAACAGGACGAAGCGGGCACCGCTGCCAACGACTACGATTTTACCATGGTTGCCGCTGCGGACGAGCTGCTTGCCAAGGTTGTTTCCGGAGATCTTGACATCGCTCTGGTACCGGCCAATGTGTCCAGCGTACTTTACAACAAGACAAGCGGCGGCATTTCTGTCATCGATATCAACACGCTGGGTGTCCTCTATATCGTGGCATCTGATGATTCCATTCAATCCATGACTGACTTGAAGGGCAGAACCATTTATCTGACCGGCAAGGGAACCACCCCGGACTATGTGCTTCACTATCTGCTGTCCGCCAACGGCCTTTCCGAAAGTGATGTCACTCTGGAATACAAATCCGAGGCAACCGAGGTTGCAGCAGTACTGAAAGAACAGCCGGATGCCATCGGTCTGCTCCCGCAGCCGTTTGTCACAGCCGCATGTGCACAGAATGAGGCACTGAAAATCGTACTGGATCTGACCGGAGAGTGGCAGGCCGTGCAGGGTGAGAGCGGAAGCCAGCTCGTCACCGGAGTAACGATCGTCCGCAATGAATTTCTGGAAAACCAGCCGGATGCCGTTGACGCTTTTCTGGAGGAGCACAAAGCTTCCGCAGATTTTGCCAACGACAACCCGGACGAAGCTTCCGAACTGATTGCAAAACTCGGCATCATTGAAAAAGCGCCGGTTGCAAAAAAGGCACTTCCTTACTGCAATATCACCTGCATTGCCGGAGAAGATATGAAAGCCGCTTTAAGCGGTTATCTGCAGGTGCTGTTTGACCAGGATCCAAAGTCCGTAGGCGGCAAACTGCCGGAAGATACTTTCTACTACATCCCGTAAACGATTCAGGGCGATGCCGTCCTGAGCAACAGCCCAACATGAAAAGGAGCGAATTATGACACACCGGATCTCCCTGCGCAAAATACTGATCATCCTGTTCTGGATCGCCGCCTGGCAGCTTGCCGGTATGATCATTCAGAACGACATCATTTTCGCAGGGCCCGGAGACGTAATCCGCTCCTTTCTGATACTGGTCCCGACAGCCGATTTCTGGTGCTCCATCGGATGGTCCTTTGGCAAAATCAGCCTTGGCTTCTGCCTGGCGTTCGTCCTCGGCGTGCTGCTCGGAAGTCTGGCATTCCGGTTTCATCTGCTGGCAGAATTTCTCTCACCGGTGATTCTGCTGATCAAATCCATCCCCGTCGCCTCCTTCGTCATTCTGGCTCTGATCTGGATCGGCTCCGGCAACCTCTCCGTATTTATTTCCTTCTTGGTGGTGTTTCCGATTCTCTATGTCAACACCATCACGGGACTTCAGAATACGGATCCGAAGCTTCTGGAGATGGCAAGGGTATTTGCAATTCCCCTGTCCGGCCGGATCCGCTGCATTTACCTGCCTGCAATGATTCCCTATCTGACCAGCGGCTGCAGAGTGGCACTTGGCATGAGCTGGAAATCCGGCATAGCGGCGGAAGTCATCGGAATACCTTCTCACACAATCGGAGAAAATCTGTATCTGTCCAAAATTTACCTGGCAACGTCAGATCTGTTTGCCTGGACCATCGTGATCATCCTGGTCAGCGCTGCATTTGAACAATTGTTTCTGAAACTGATGCAGACTGCCATTCAGCTGATCCAGAGAAAGGAGGTGCGCCTGTGATCCATCATCATTCTGCCGGCAATCCGGCTTCCGGTTCCGTGTCCCGGCATCCATCCGGTCCCTTCCGGCTCGTGATCCGGAATCTGTCCAAATCCTACGGCGATCTTACGGTCTGGGACAATCTGAATCTTACACTGGAATCCGGCCATACCTACTGCCTGATGGGTGCATCCGGCAGCGGCAAGACCACGCTGCTCCGCATTCTGCTCGGACTGGAGCAGGCGGACTCCGGTACGATCTGCCTGGAACCGGAGACATCCGGTCTGCGTCTGACGGCTGTCTTTCAGGAAGACCGCCTGTGCGAGGACTTTTCCCCGCTGGACAACGCAGCTCTGGCAGTCGGTGCTTCCTCCCGCAGGCAGTTCCCCGGATTTATCCGATCCGGTTCCAGAGCTTCTGAAAGCCCCGTATACAGCCGCAGCGACCTCTATCGGGAATTAGCCCGTCTGCTGCCGGAAGAGGCGATCCTGAGGCCTGTACGCACGCTCAGCGGGGGCATGAAGCGCCGCGTCGCCATTGCGCGGGCACTCCTTGCCCCTTCCTGTGCGATCCTGATGGATGAACCTTTTACCGGGCTGGATGAAGATACCAAACAGACCGTGATCCGTTATATAAAAGAAAAGACAACCGGCAAACTGCTGGTTGTCTCTACCCATCAGGAAGAAGATATTACCGCACTGGACGGAACGCTGCTGCGTCCGTTCTGAACCGCCGGACTACTCGGCACTGTCTTCTGTTTCCTGTTTCATTCCACGAGCTGGGCGATCCGGATTATCCGGATTCCCGGCTCTTTCTTTTTTTCCGCCGCCTTCCTCAGGCGGTTTCATACCTTCTGATCCGCGTCCGCCCTGTCCACGCATGCCGCGTCCGCCTTCCGGCGGTGTTCCCTGGCTGGTCTCCAGACCGCTCACGGTCAGCTCCACGATGTTCTCACCGGTCACAACCCGATAGGTCTTTCCTTTCTCCAGTCCCGGTGCGGTCAGAATGACTACGCTGAATTCTTTTTCCGGCGCATATTCAGCCAGTTCTTCTCCCGCAGCATCCGTCAGCTGAACCGCAGTTCCCGCCTCCTGCCGCTCATCATAATATACAACCAGATAATTCTGAACAGAGTCCGCTCCAAAAGTCTGCATCATTCCGGCATTTCCTGCCGCAATCATGGTACCTCCTGTCAGAACCGCCTTTCCGTTGTAATCCAGGATTCCATTGCCGCCGCCTGTTGGCCCGCTTAAATAAAGGACACCGCCTTCCATATAAAAATCTCCGTTGGAATCAATCCCGTCTGCCTGCGCATTTACGCGGACTTCTCCGCCGGCAATCCGCAGATAAACATCCTTCTGATTCTGCATTTTCTCCTGCTCCGTCTCTGCAGGTCCCGCAGAATTGATGCCGTCATCCTGCGCATTCACCGCAATGACTCCGCCCAGAATATCCACCGTCTTGCCTGCCAGTCCTTCCTGACACTCACGGATCTCAATCTCACCGTCATTCACAACCAGTGCCGTTTCTGCCTGAATTCCGTCATCTTCAGCCGTAATCGAAATCACGCCTCCGTCGATCCGGATATACCCTTTATCTTCCTCCTCATCATTGTTGGATTTGATTCCATCCTTTCCGGTCACCAGATCAATCTGCCCGTCCCGAATCACAACGGAATCCCTGCCCTTCAGACCGTCCTCCTTCGCATTCACACGAATCACACCGGATACTACTTTCAGATCATCCTTACTCCGGATTCCGCATGCATAATTGCCGGTCACATCCAGTTCTCCTGTACCATTTACAGTCAGATCGCCCTTTGTAAAGATGGCTGCATCCGGCTCATCCGCTCCTTCCGCAAACTGATACTCCGCTCCGTCCGAAACCCGGTTTTTCGTTTCGGCCTCCAGAGTCAGAACCACCTTGCATTTTCCGGAACTGTAAATGGGCGATGACGTCTGGCAGGATATTTCCGCACCGTTCAAAACCAGATGCACCGTTTCTCCCTCTTCTGCTTCCATGCAGATCTGACCATCAGACAGGACGCCGCTGAGCACATAGGTTCCTGCCTTCTCAATCACCACCGTATTTCCGTCTGCGCGAGCACCTTTGCCAACTACCGTGATTCCGGATTCATCCATTACGATTCCGGTTGCACTGTTCTCATCCCAGCTGACATCCAGATCTTCCTCATCGTAAGTTATGCTTTTCTGCTTCTCTGACTGAGAGGTCTGAACTTCTGGCGACGGCACGGTGTCCGTTTCTGCAGACGATACTGTCACAGTCTCCTCTTCTTTTTGTCCGCAGCCCGTAATCTGCGCAGCCAGAAGACCGCAGGACATGCAGACTGCCGCCATTGCTTTCCATTTTTTTCTCATATCCATTCTTCCCTTCCTTTCCCTGTCGGAATCCTTCCGCAGACCAGCCCCAGGTTGCCGTTGCGGCAGCGGATCTGATCCAGAAATTCCTTTTCCGAGCGCTCATCCCGCAGGTCCACCTGATACTGCAGTTCATAGAGACTCCCCATATTGACTGTGCGCACGCGGATCAATTCCGCATGCTTCGTATATTTTCCAAACAGGTCGTCAAATACTCCCTGATAATCCAGATTCTCCGGGATCGTGATTTTTAACTCCTTCTGTGCCGGGCATGCGGTTTTCGCAAAAAACTCCACAGCCGCAAGGGTGATGCATCCAGCCACCAACAGCAGCAGCACCGCCACGCCAAGATATCCCATACCTGTCGCCAGTCCCACAGCCATCGCCAGGAAAATACTGCTGATCTCCCGCGATGTACCGGGTTCCGAACGGAAACGCACCAGACTGAACGCTCCCATAACGGCAACGCCGGTTCCCAGATTACCGTTCACCATCATAATCACAGTCTGAACAATCACAGGTAAAAGCATCAGCGCCAACAAAAAACTATGCGTAGTTCTGTTTTTATATGCATGAATCCATGCCAGCGCCGCCCCCAGCAGAATCGAAGCCGCCATACAAATCACAAATTCCTCTATTGTTACCGTCGTAGCCGTCTCATTTGCCAATATGCTGCTAAGCACAGATTTGTCCTCCTTCCATTTCATGCCGATCATTCTGTTCCGGCATGATGTATTCTTTGTAATATGTACCATATTTGGAATAGGATGTCGGAAAGATCTCCAGCTCTGAAAACAGTTCACTCATCCACACCGGCATGGCTCCGGGAATCTTCACCTCCATCAGGAATTCACCCTTTTCCAGAATCGGTGTTCCCATGCTCCCCTGACTCAGATCCAAATTATATTCCCGTGCACGAATATTCATATCAAAGGTCACCCGAAGTTCCGGATTTTCCTTTCCATAAAACGCAATCCGTTCATAGGCCAGATACACCATCGGTTTGGGCTGGTAGAACTGCATCGCATAATCAATCTCTCTTAAAATCTGGCTGTCTGCTTCCGGTAAATATCTGCTTTCATCCTGGTAATCATGCGGCAGATCAGTTGATTGTACTGTTCCCTGGTAATCCTGTATTTCTTTTCATATCGCTGAAAAACTTCCTGTACCATACATATGCCTCCTTGCTTCCTGCCGCGTTTCTGATTTACGGCGTTTTGATCGTATGTATTTATCATAAGGGAAATTTGTGTCTGACTTTTGTTTAGAATGTGAGGAAAGTGTGAAAGAAACCATGCTTTGAATTTTCTGTTATTTCAATATTTTATTCATTTTTGTCGAACTTTAATTTTTTTTAAAATTTTGCTTGCACTTTTTACAAAAGAATGCTATATTAATGAAGTCGCTTCGAGGCGTGGCTCAGTTTGGTAGAGCGCTGCGTTCGGGACGCAGAGGTCGCAAGTTCAAATCTTGTCGCCTCGATTTCGGCCTCATGGTCAAGCGGTCAAGACGAAGGCCTCTCACGCCTTAAACCCGGGTTCGATTCCCGGTGAGGTCATAAGCTGTTGCAGAGATTCTGCAGCAGCTTTTTT
>JALFHZ010000054.1 GCA_022776445.1 Lachnospiraceae bacterium | reverse complement strand
TCTCGCATACGTACTGAACGCAAAAATCGTTTCCACCGGATCCTGCACCGCAGCACGTGCCAATGCATCCCGGCTTTCTCTCTGAATCTGGTTCCGGATCAGGACAATTCCGCCGGTCAGTGCCAATACAAGAATCGCTGTGACAAGAATCATATTAAATAAAACAAATCTGGCCTTCAGCCGGTTCAGTTCCTTCATCTTCTCCGTACACACTTTCTCTGCTCATTCCTGTTTTTTTTCCATAGAAAGGCAGTAACCAAAATGCCGCATCGTTACAATGGATACGTTCGTTTTCAGAAAATTCAGTTTTTTTCTCAGAAAGGAAATATAGATCTCAACGTTATTTTCCACCGCATCCCGTTCATTTCCCCAGACCTTTTGCAAAAGTACCTCCTTTGACACAACGCTTTCTTTGTTCACCATAAGGATCCGGATGATCTCATATTCTTTCCTGCCCAGCTGAATCTTCTTCTCCGGTCCGCTCAGGCAATATGTGGACTGGTTCAGGGATAAATCGCCAAAAGTCAGGCAGTCGGGGAGTATCTCCCCCCGTCTCCTGACAATGGTTTTTATCACTGCTGTCAATTCCTGACCGTTGAACGGTTTCGTCAGATAATAATCTGCTCCGCTGTTCAGACCATACACCCGATCTGCCACTTCACCTTTGGCAGTCAGCAGAAGTACCGGAATCTGATTGCCTTTTGCCCTGTTTTCGCGCAAAATCGTCAGCCCGTCCTTCCCCGGAAGCATAATATCCAGAATGACCGCATCATAATGTCCTGTTTCCATCAGATAGGAGCCTGTAATACCGTCTGTACAGATATCCGAGTCGTACCAGCTCTGTTTCAGAATGTCCTGTACCGACTCTGCAAGTCTTTGATTATCCTCAATTATTAATATTCTCATGCTCCTATTTTCCGTCTTTTCCTACGAAAAATCAACTGCTTTTTCGATTTCTGTTTTACCTGCTGCGGATTTCCCTTCTCATAAAACTGATATAGGAAGCTGCAAAAATCACCGCGGTTGCAGCCAGAAGCCCTGTCAGATGCGGCCATACCAGAAGCAGGCTCTGTCCCAGAGACAGATAACCGGCAATCGCTCCGGACAGCTGCTGCGGTAAAATCACGTTCATGGACCGGACGCTTGGGTTCATAATCGTAGACACCGCCTCACTGTACAGGTAATACGGTGACAGTCGGTTCAGTCCCATCTGACATTCATAATAATCCACCAGCTGTCCCATGGTCGACATCTGTTCCGCCGGATATAAAAACTGCGTAATAATATTGACAACCAGCGTCATAAACAGTGCGAAGAAAATCCACAGGGCAATTCCAAGCATAGCTGATGTCGCAGCATGGCGGCAGATCACAGAAAACCAGATGGAAAGTGCCAGCCAAAAACAAATATAAACCGCCGTAAACAGCAAAAACACAAACAGTCTTCCAATCTCTTCACTCTGCGGAAGAATTCCCGTAGCCAGAAGTCCTGCAGCGCCGGTCAGGATTCCCATGGCAAACACCATGATGAAAATAATCGTTGCTCCTGCCATAAATTTTCCGTTGATCACCGTGTCCCGATGAATCGGCTGCGCTACCAGGCGGTTCAGCGTTCCCTCGGACCGCTCACTGTTAATCGCATCAAATCCCAGTGTCAGTCCCACGAAAGGTCCAAGCAATGCAATGAACGATGTAAAAGAAGGAATCGAATTGCCGCTCAGCGTAAACAGCTTCAAAAAAATGAAATTCTGATCCTCTGCCACCGCACTGGACAGATTGGTCAGCGCTCCATATATTCCGGCATAACTGGTAAGCGCAATCAGAACCAGTACAATCAGAAAACGTCTGCTTCTGATGTGATCCGCCATTTCCTTTCGATACAGTGCCATAAATCCACTCATCATTCTACTCCTCTTTTTCAAAATAGCGCCGATAGATTTCATCCAGATCACTTCCGCGCTGCCGCAGGTGAGTCAGAGTGTACCCGGCATCCAGAGTCCTGCGCAGGAGTTCACGTTTCAGATCATATCTGGAACGGACAAGATAATGCTCTCCCTCACGTTCCACACTGTCCACGTTGCCAAGCTCCTGCAGAAGTTTCCGGAAGCCATCATCATCCGGCAGGCCTGCAACCTCCAGCACATAATACCCTTTCTGCTGAATCTGCTCGGCCAGCTCATCAATTCTGCCGCAGGCAATCAGTTTCCCTTCGACAAAAAGTCCCACTCTGTCACAGATCTGCTGGATCTGGTACAGCTGATGCGAAGAAATCAGGATGGTACGTCCATCGTTTCTGGCCAGTTCCTGAATCAGCTGCATCAGTTCCCGCATACCTTCCGGGTCAATGCCCAGAGTCGGCTCATCCATGATGATTACTTTCGGATCCTTCATCAGCACATCGGCAACCCCAAGACGCTGTCTCATGCCTCTGGAATAGGTAACAGTCTTTTGATCTGCCGCATCCTCGAGGCCGACACGTCTCAGCAGTTCCTCGCATTTTTCCTCCAGTTTCGATTCCGGCAGACCGTTCAGTCTTCCGGTAAATTTCAGATTTTCCCGGCCTGTCATATCTCCATAAAACCCTACATTGTCCGGCAGATAACCGACGATCCGTTTTACAGCAATGGGATCCCGGGTGCAGTCCTTCCCGTCAATCCACGCTTTTCCTTTTGTCGGTTCCGTCAGCCCAAGAAGCATCAGCGTTGTAGTCGTTTTTCCTGCTCCGTTCGGGCCAAGCAGTCCAAAAATTTCTCCTTCCCGGATATCCAGCTTCAGATCAGACACCGCCGCCTTGTTCCCATAATATTTTGTCAGATCCTGCGTATGTATCATTACGGGGAGTTCCATTTTCTGTTCCAAAATCAGGCCGCCTCCTTTCTCGTCCACTCTCCGGCTTTTAACGTCTGCCATATTTCCGGAATACGTATCCGAGTCCGCCTGCCGTCGCAAGAATAATCAGAATTGCCACAATTCCCCACAAGGTACTTGTTTTGACAGATACACGGAAATCCGCGCTTCCTTTTGTCTCCGTGCTGCTTGCAGAGAAGCTGGCAATATAATCACCGGTAATGGCATCCTTACCCGGCTGTACATGAGCAATTACTTCTGTGGTCGTTCCGGCCGGGATTGATTCAATGACATTGTTCTCCAGATTGCTGTAGGTAACCGTCCAACCGGATGGTGCCGATGAATTGATGGAAACATTCTCCAGATCCACGTTGCCGGTATTCACCACATTCAACGTAACATCCGTCGTTTTATTGGCATGTGCATCAAAACTCAGTCTTCCGTCCGGCGTCGTCACCTGCAGACCATATGTTCCGGTGATCACTACCTGCAGATCGGTTTTCAGAGTCTCATCCGCGGATACTGCACTGCAGGAAATATCATAGGTTCCGGCAGCAATATCTTCCGGCGGATCCACAGAAACAGTAATACCTTTGCTCTCTCCGGATTCCAGGTCAATTCCTGCGATACTCGTGGTATCTGAAGATGGCTTAAAGCTTACCTTCCATCCCGCCGGTGCATCGGAAGAAAGACTGTAGGATTTTGGAGTCAGTCCATTGTTGATCAGCGTTGTGCTGAAGCTGAAGCTGGTTCCGGAAGCTCCTTCCTGTTTCGGGTATTCTGACGTAAAACTGCCTGCTCCGGCCTTTTTGGAGTTGACTTCAAAGGTCAGCTTCAGATTACTCTGTGCACCGTTATCCCCGGATGCACGCACCTCCGCCGCATAGGTTCCTTCGGAAAGCTCTTTCGGAACGGTCAGATGCACCGTTGCTGAGGCTTCGTCATTTCCTGATTTCACATAAATTGTATGAACCTGAAAGTTTCCGCCCTGAATATAGCCTTCCCAGTTTTCCGGAAGTGAAGCAAGTTCCAGATTCACGTTCATTCCCATTCCGCTGGTATTGCTGATTTCGATCGGAATGTTCAGATTATCTCCCGGCTTCACAGCGATTCCCGGATAGTCCGTGCTCAACTCCAGACCGCCGGCTGCAAATGCCGGAATCATTGCAGCAAACATGGTCAAAATTATTACAATGCTAAGCACAGAAAACAAGATTCTCTTATATCCCCATCTTTTTCCTGCTGTTTTTTTCATTGTGTCCTCCTTCTGCCACTCCGTGGCATTTCTTATCATTTCAGCACTATTTTAAAGACATAACCTTTAGCCATCCTTTAATAATTGTGAAATAATTGTGAAATGAGGTCACTTTAAATGCTTCATCGCAGGGTTATTGATCAGTTGTTTATCTTCATCAAATCTGGAGCCGTGGCAGGGGCAGTCCCAGGAATGTTCCGTTTCATTCCACTTTAAGGCGCATCCGAGATGCGGACAGCGAGGAACCGTGGGAGTCAGCAGGTTTTTCGTAGCTTCCACGGCGTTAACAGCAAGCTGTAGCCGCAGCATACTTCTGGAAGGAGAAAACACCGATGCATAAGGATTTTCCTTTCCTGCAATCCGATCCGCGAGCAGCATGGCAGAAACCATGGATGAAGTCATTCCCCATTTGTTAAATCCGGTTGCCACATAAAGATTCGGAGTCCATTTCGAATAGTTGCCAATATAAGGAATCTCATCCAGCGTCATGCAGTCCTGCGCAGCCCAGTGCCAGCGTTCTTTGGCATCCGGATAATATTGATCCGCGAACTGACGAAGCTCCGCCCAGTTGCCTCCTTTTTTTCCGGTTCGGTGATCACCGCCGCCAATCAGCAGCAGACCATTGTAATTGCGCAGTGACAATCCTTTTTCTGCCTCATCCACATACATACCGTTTACATCCGGTGCATGATCCAGGGCAATGACATAGGAACGGTGCTGGAACATTTTCAGAAAATAGCTTCCATGCCGGTTCAGAAACGGAAAATGTGTTGCCACAATAATCTGATCTGCAGTGATCGTTCCACTGTCCGTCCATGCGCAATTTCCCTGCAGTTTTCTTACCATGGTGTGTTCGTAGATATGGAGTTTTTTTACAATTTCCTGCATAAATTTCAGCGGATGGAACTGAGCCTGGTGTGCAAAGCGAACCGCTCCCGCAACCGGAAACGGCAATGCCGTCCGTGATTCAAATTCTGCCGGAATGTTCAGTTTATGCAGCGCATCCATCTCATTGTCAATCAACTGCGGATGATCCAGCGAATACACATAAGAATCCTTTTCTTCAAAATCACAATCCATACCTGCGCACAATTCTGTATATTTTTTCAGTGCTTCCTGATTGGCCTGATAGTAGAGTCCTGCCTTCTCCACACCAAAGCGGGAGATCAGTTTCTGATAAATCAGGCCATGCTGCACTGTAAGTTTCGCAATGGTATTTTTCGTCATTCCGCTTCCGATCGTCTCCGCTTCAACCAGTAGATAATCAACTCCGGCCTGATCCAGCATATATGCGCACAAGATCCCGGCCATACCACCGCCGATGATCAAAACATCCGTATTCATATTTTTTTCTAGTTTTGGAAATTTACGGAGTGCAGAAGTGGCACTCCACACAGATTTTTGTTTTTGATTTGTTTCTTTCAATGGTTTTCCAGCCCGCCTTTCCGATTGATTGCAGTTAGGATTCCCATTGTTATCAAATTTATTCCTGTACAGAAACTGCTGTTACAGATGTTCTTTACATCTCATAAATTTTCCTTTCTTGGCTACACTATAACCGGAGGTGATGAAATGCAGCGCCGAAAAGATACAGACCGATACGGGGACGGGGACGTCCCGGAGGTGGATTATGAGCCGTATGAAGACAATCACTTTGAACCCCATCCGCAGACCAGAGGAGACAATCGGTCAAGTCAAAATCAGCCATCCAATCAGCGCAGCGGGGAGTAATTCCCCGCATACTATGCTTTATCTCCAGGCTGTTATTTTTCCGATTCTTCCATTTTCTGAATCATTTCCCATGCTTCCTCATCAAATTCTCTGTCCCTGTAATAATACCTTTTGTCTTTCTCCGTAATGTTCCGAATTACCCTGCATGGATTTCCTGCGGCAACCACCCAGTCGGGAATGTCTTTCGTCACAACACTTCCCGCTCCAATTACCGTATTGTTTCCGATATGAACACCGGGAAGAATCACTGTATTGCCGCCGATCCAGACATTATCTCCAATCACAACTTCTATTCCATACTCAAACATGGAATTTCTGGAAACCGGGTGAAGCGGATGTCCTGCCGTATAAATGGCAACATTCGGCGCAAACTGACAATTATCCCCGATCTTTACCTTTGCAACATCCAGAATGGTACAATTGTAGTTTGCAAAAAAATTCTTTCCGACTTCTATATGTGTTCCATAATCACAATGAAACGGCGGATTGATAAACGCATCCTCTGATTTTCCCAGTATCTCTTTCGTAATTTTCTGCAGTTCATCAAAATCCGATGGGTCTGCGGTATTCAGTCGATGCAGCAGTTTCCTGCATGTTCTCTGTTCCTCCATAACCGACGCATCGGAAATGTACGCCATTCCACAATCTCTTCTCTCTATATGATTCATATCTGCCTCTCCTACACGGTTTCTTTCATATACATCTGCAAGCTTCTTTCGCGCATTTTTAACCTGTCCCTCATGCGCCAGCAATGCGGCTTTATTTTGGATTCCTCCACCATAACCGGTCAGCTTTCCATTGGCTCCCATAACTCTGTGGCATGGAATAATGATGCAGATCGGGTTCCAGCCCACGGCCCCGCCGACAGCCTGAGCGGACATTCGCTGCAAGCCTCTGTTTTTCGCAATTTTTTCAGAGATATCCCCGTACGTCAGTGTTTCACCAAACGGGATTGTATTCATAATATCAATAACTTCTTTTCGGAATGAAGTTAAATTTTGTAATCGATATGCCGGAGTGAAATCAGGCGCCTGCCCGCTAAAATAAAGATCCAGCCACCGGGTGGTTTCTTCAAACACCGACAGATTCCTTTCTTCGCAATCCACACTATGCTTTGATACATCTCCGGAACCTTCAAACCACAATCCCGTCAAATACTCCCCATCGCTATTCATAATCATATCGGAAAACCCATCCGGTGTTTTATAGTTCCATTTGTAAATCATGATTCTTCTCCCTGTTATATGTCATTTAGAATTCTAATATTCGGCACCCTTATCACCTTCCTCAGCAAAGTCAGGTTTTATGAGCAATAAAGCTGTCAATTCAGGCTCGATAATGAGCGCATTACCAGATTCACATCCTGATTCTATACTGGCATGCCCAAGCCTTCTGGCCACACTGATATTTACCTTGAGAATCGGCAGTTTTTTACCGGCAATTGCTTCAAAATACGACTTAGCCCGATTTTTATCAACCATATGGCTTTTTGTGTGCAAGTCTCGCCGCAATATCTTTCTTCATCTTGCCGAAAGACCCGGCAGTAAAGTCCTGATCATATCTTTCATTATAATCTTCGATCAGTTCTTTCAGACCATTTTCCTTCATTCTGGCACCGCCATTGTTATCGATGCTGGGATCAAAGAGAACTGTTTTTTTCAACATAATCCTCAATCAGTTCTCCAACCTTACGCTGTTCCCAAGCATTCACCTGTTTTTTCCCTTACCACGCATGTTTTCCTGTCTCTAACAGACTATCAATATCCAAATAAGCATTTTCTATGCTCTCAGTATGATAGCCCCAGTAATTATCGTAGATTGTCTGAGTAATGCCATGCTGATCCCATTCTTTCAGCACATCTCCCGTTTTCTTATTTTTGTATGCTGCGTAATACTCCAGAAGATACATAAAGAATTTCATTTCTTCCGTCATATTATTCACCTCTAATATAGATTGAATTTTTGGGATCCCCTGTAACCTTTTCTGATTCCCAAATTTCAAAAATACCTCCTGCACCAAAAGAAGTCAGCCCGTAATCTTCGTTTTCAAGCATTTCGTGCGTCTTTGATGAAACAAAAGCTCTCAGTGCATCCATCTGATTATATCCGTATTTTTCTGCTATCATTTGAACGACTTCACCATTATAATAATCCATCACCTCTGGTTCTAATCGTTTTTCCGGTTCGGTTAGCAGCAATAAATCGTAACCATTCGCTATTTGCCGCTTCAAATATTAATGTCTTTAACAATTTCATACTTTCATCATTCATCCAAAAGTGCATCCAATTCTTCTTCATAACAGACAATAATCTCCGCTGCTCTTTCTTCATCAGCCTTCAAGTCACTTAACTTAACAGACAGGAGCTGTGCCTGCACCAGTTCAAACGGAAACACATGGCCAGCCCAGCCATCTTGCAGCTCTTGATCTTTTCCGTCCTTCTTCTTGATTACCATATTAGGATCGACCTGTTTCGTTGCCTCAAAACCTTCCGTCTGGATAATTTCCAGATCAACAGCGATCTTATTCCAGTTATTGTCAAGTATCTGGTATGCTTCATAAACATCCATAAGAGGAATACCATTCAGGCGAAAGAAAATTTCTTCGCTCAGAACAGATTCTTCTTTAGAAATATTTACATCACTCAATCCCTGAATCAGCTCATGCTTTAAATATGCACCATCAATGCTGGAAAATAAATCATATTTCAATCCAGGGAATGCAGTCCAGTAGGTATCAAGATCTTCGATTTCCTTTACAGGAATCCCTCCAAACATAGAAGCATAAATATCCCAGCTCTCAGGTTTTTCAGAAGAGTCCACATATCTCGGTATATTCAGGTTGTAATCATTGGCGCGAATTTCATCACGTGAGACCACGCGAGAGTATTTCTCAACATCAAGTCTCTTTGTTACTACATCTACGATCTTCTTGATATCAGATGAACGAAGCTTGTTATTCTTGCCACTCTTCTCATGTTCCGAAAAAAATATTTGCGGGTAATCCGATCACAGCATCAATATGATTTTTCTCAATCAGGTTCTTTCTAATCTCTCCCTCTTCGCCTCCACGGAATAATACCCCATGTGGAAGAACGATCGTCATAATTCCATCCGGCTTCAAATGATATAGATCATGCAAAAGGAACGCATAATCAGCTTTACTTTTAGGAGCAAGGCCAAAACCAGCATATCTTGGATCAGATTCTCTATCTGCAGGATTCCAACTCTGAGAATACGGAGGATTTGAGGGCGTTAAGCAAGGACTAAAAAAATATGGGCCGTTCAAGGCCGTGCAGCACATAGTCATTCCGAACCTCCGTTACGGATTCTCTGGACATATTATAACACGGTACAGTTTTCCGGACAATCAGAAAAACTGCACCGTGCTATGTATCATCCTTCGTTTCAAAGCTGTCGTAGCGGTCAACCACGGAAATAAAGCGCACACCCATGGCGGGGAAGATATTCTCCAGAAGGTTGCCCGCTTCGATGTAGTCACGGGAGAACCGGCTGAAATCCTTGATGACCAGCGCCTTGATCCTGCCACCCTGAATGTCCTTTAGGAGCCTCTGGAACTCCGGGCGGTCTGTGTTCGTGCCTGTCCAGCCGTTGTCCACATAGGTGTCCGCCAGATGCAGGTACGGGTGTTCCGCCGCATAGTCCCGGCAGATTTCAACCTGCCCCTCGATGGAATCCCCATCGTCGTTCTTCTTGCTGTTCTCCACAGAGAGGCGGGCATAAATAGCCGTCTCCCAGACCGGGAGCAGGGAACTGACTGGTTCCTGGTGTCTGCTCCGGCGCTAAATACTGCCTCTTCCCGCCAGAACCAGTCATATTCCTGTTTTTACGATATGGGAGGCTGATGACTGACTGCATCCACAAAAATCAGAGTCAAACCAATATAGCCAGCAAGAGCCAGCGCGATCAACGACAGCAGCACAATGCAGACGATACGTAGCGCTCGCTTATTACGCAGACATTTGCAGATCAGTACAATACCAATGATTGCGACCGCCAGCAGAAGAATGGCGGTTCCGAGAGTCATACGTTTGTCTCCTTCTTATAGAGGGTATCTTCCACGCGCAGCGTGTCGATAATGTCGGTGAACCAGCGCAGCTCACCCAGGAATTTCTGGCGCAGCGCTCCCACATCAGCATTACTTTTCCCAAGCTCAAAGAAGTCGCGCCCGGTCTGGACCGCAACGTGCATCTTTCCGCTGCGCAGGAAAGACAGATAGACCGTGCCGCCGCTCTTGTCCGCCATGGCGGTAATATATTCCATCATGTGCGGGGTGAGGATGTAGTACGCTTCCTGCGGATTATTTGCTCTGACGCAGAAGCGCGTGCCAAACTGCTCGTTATCCATCGTGACATTGCTTTTCAGACTTCTGCGGGTTTTTTTGGTCCGCTCTGAGATATATACTTCGCCGGCAAGCTCCTTGCCAAAATCACAGGTAAGCCACTGCCCCTTAAATTGCGTATTTCTGGTCTTTTCTGTTTGCCCGGTTTCGATGTCGGTGGTCTCTGACTCGTCGATCAGCTCGATGTCGCCCAGCTCAATGTTCAGACCGTTGCAGACCGCCTTGATATGGTCGCTGCCATCCGCGCAGTTATAGGAGAACGGAAATACCATGCCGCCGGGGTTGATTTTGCCCCAGGGATTATATTCCACAGCATCACCCAGCGCCTCCTTCAGGACCCCGCTGATGACATCGTCGCTGAGGAGCTTTTTGAGCTTGCTGCTGTTCTTTTCCAGCTGGTATCCTCCTACCAGCGCAAGCACAATAAAGATAATCGCCACAGGGATCAATCCTGTCATAAAGCAAAGAATCATCGCTGCACCGGAGCCGTAAGTCAGAACCTTGGCAATCGCTGCCTTACTGCGCAGGGATTGTAGCTGGGATTCCAGATCTTTATTTGTCGTCTTTTCTTCCATAATCCTCGTTTTCCTCCTCAGAACGTCATTTTTACATCTTCGCGCTTGCCAGCCTCTGCGGCGAAGAATTCCTTCGGCTGGCGCGGGCCTGCCAGCAGCTTGGCCGGGAACATGGCAATCGCCGTGTTGTAGGCGGTGACATTGCTGTTATACAGCCGCCGCGCTGCCTGCAAATGCTCTTCCGCGTCGCGGATTCCCCGCTGGAGCTCAACGAAAACATCGCTGGAGCGCAGTTCCGGATAGTTCTCCGCCACGGCAAAAAACTTTCCGCTCAGGGCGTCCATCTGCTGCTGGGCATCGTTCATCTCCGCAACGCTCATGCCGCGGCGCAGCTCGATGACCTTTGTTAACAGCTCGCTTTCATGCCCCATATAGCCCTTGGCGGTGTCCAGCATTTTGGTAAGCATATCGCAGCGCTTGGTCAGCGCAACCTCTATGCCAGAGAGTCCTTCCTGCACACGAATCTCTTTTATCTTGAAGCCATTGACCGTTTTGACGCACCAGAAGACGATGGCCAGAACTACGATCAGAATAACAATTACCGGAGTCATAACAACTTCTTCCTTTCTCTTTTTTAATCCCGCCTCGCGAGGAGGCTGTGTTTTCCCGCACGTCCTGTTTTTCCGAAATGTACGGGAAAAAGCAGGACCTATATGATACGTCCGGAATTATCCAGCGATACTCAGCCCGAGGTAGGTCAGAACATCGCCGGAGGAGTCAATCAGGTCGCCGTCTTCATCAAAATAAACTGCGCCGCCGCCGGAGGATCCGTCGTCGTTCATCAGATAGGCAGCGTCCTCATCAAATTCCACCGGCCCCCATGCGATCATCATATGTTCATCAGCCTCATAGAGGTACCAAGTATCGTTTTCGATCTCAAGAAGGGTCCCGTCGGGGTACTCCCAGAAGCCGGCGTATGCACTGATGTCGCCGCTGTCATTGAATGGGATGCTGTCCGCGGGAACAAGCATACTGCCATTTTCGGCGTCAATGAGGTCTCCGCTCACCGTGCGGTCAAAACGCAGTGACTCGTCGATGCCATCGCTGTTGAACGTGATACCGGTCGAATCCACCGACACCGTGCCGAATTGGAAGACATTCCCCTGATTGTCGAGACACTCCCATGTCTCATAAATTTGCGAAAACTCTTCATTTTCATTTCCTCCTCGTTGACTCAGTTGCAAACACTGAAAAACAGGCACCCGTAGGAATCCAGCAAATCGATATCCATAATGCTTGCCTCGGCGAAGGCGCTGTGCTGACTGTCAAACCTCGCAAAGTCCTCATAGTTGTCTGGCAGCGGCTCGGTGGCTAAGACGAGACCGTCATACCACTCGGGCAGATAGACATGGTAGCTTACGGTCACAACTCTTGCCCACTCGCCCACATCGCTCTGCCAATCAGAGGAACGGGTGAATTCAATGATACCGCTTTGACCATTCCATTCGACGGTATGGACATAATAGTCCTTGCCGCGGGAGCTGGTTTTATAATCATCAATACGTGTGAACCACTTGCCGGTATAGAAATCATACAGCTGGTGGTAAACACTGCACTTAAGTGCTCCGCCAAAGTCATCCACGGAGGAGTAAGGAACATAACAGATGGCGTCGAACTGGATCTCCCGGATACCGTTACGGGTACTGTCATAGTTTTTGATGACCTCCCAATCGCAATCTCCCAGGGTGTAGTTATCTCCGAGGGTGTGGAATTGGTCGCCGGCGGCATAACTGCAAACGCCGTCCTCGATCCAGTAGGTGCCCGCATCCACCGCGGCATTGATCTCAAAGCCATAGCGGGTAAAATAGGGCTCACGGGACCCGATACTTTCCGCGGAATCCTCTCGGTATTCACCGTCCCAATTTGAGCCGCCGGCGCCTTGCCATTGACCGTTCCGCCCATCGGGGTAGTCGAAGTAGCCGCATATATCAATGTAAATCTGGTCACCCTCCAGCTCGATACAGCCGCCGTCCATGAAACCGTCCAGGGTGCTGTAGACGAAGGTAGTGTCCCACTCCGGGTCATACCAAAGATAGCCTTCATCCAGCACATAGCCGTCGGAAAAGAGCTGCCAGTTGCCATCTGCATCGATTTCCAGATAGTCATATTGGTCGGTTACTTCGCTCAGCCAGAGGCCCTCGTACAAACCGGTCTCATCTACAATGTCCTCATTGCGCACCGGAAGGTCGCCGCCCAAACCTTCGTTGGGATCATCCTGTGGAGATATTGTGCTGCTTTCTGTGTGTTTCGCACTTTCCGGGATTTCAGCATCTCCGCAGGCTGTGCAAAGGACGCACAGCGACAACAACATCAGCAGCGCCAGTAAAAAACCTGTCGCGTTTCTTTTCATATTGTCCTCGCATTCTCCGTCTGACAGATACAAGCCAGTGAAAATGTCCTGATAAGTGGACTTCATAATATTCTTCCAACGTCTGAACGTCATACTCCCAATGGCGCTGCATCGCAGTGTTCACCACCATGACCCACCCATCCTCTGTGACATCTGCATAATAATATGTACCGTCGTCGTAGTTTTCGGACTGCACGTTTTCCATATTGGTAAAGGGCAGCGCACCACCCATCAGTACCGGAACCGCATTACCTTCGTCTGGGATCAGGTCGCCCCGGCCTTCATCCTCACCGAGTTGAGATTCATCCGGCTCGAACATAAACATTTCGCTCTCCGCATCCCAGAACCACACCATCAGAAGTTCCGCGCCGCCGTCATCGAAATTCATGGTCACGTCGCTGCTGCCGTCGCCGTTCAGGTCAGAGAAGTCGACGCCCCGGTAAGCCTCCCATGCGTCGCCCTCAAGGTTGATCGGGTAGGTCACAGAGTCAAACAGTACCTGCTCCTTGGTATCGTAATAAAAAGCGGCGTCCGATGAATGGACACACACCAGCACATCGGTGTCTTTACCGTCACGGGTGATGGTGCCGCTGCCCTGCACAACGCCAGTCACGCGCCAGTCGTCTCCAACGACGGACGTCGTTGTCACCGCCGCAGGCAACAAGGCTCAGGCAAAAAAACACTGCCAGCAGAAGCGCAAAATTCTTTTTCAAAAGACTCATCTTTTTCGACTCCTTTCCTTAATCGTCTATCCGGTAATAAGTGTCTCCGTCCCAGAGAATAACACCTTCATCAAGGTCATACATCTGATAATTCACGCCGTCATACTTGGTAGAATTCGCGTAATAGGTATCGGCTTCATCTGCGGAGCAGGAGAATGTACCGCAGTCAATTTCCTTAGCTTCGGGGTCGCCGGGCGTACGCTGGTAAAAGCTCCAGTCGCCATCGCCGTCGATCATGATGAAGTCTTCTGACGAAAGGTCATTTTCAAAATACCAGGTACCTTCAAACGCCGAAATGTCCTGATGAGACACATCGGAATCCCTGCGGTATTCTTCGTCCCAATTTCCGCCGCCATCGCCGTGCCATTGACCGTCCCTGCCATCGAGGTAGCTGAAGTAGCCGTAGTCGGAGAAGTAAAGCCGGCCACCGTCCAGACCAACAGCGTCGTCGGAGAAGCAAAGCCCGCTGCTTTCCACACAAATACCGCCGCCGTTTATGCCGCTGCCCAGCTTGCTCCGGATATAGACGGCGTTCCCCTGTTCCTCGATATACAAAAGATCACCTTCGTCTATCACATCGCCGTTGAACCAGAGCTGCCAGTTGCCATCCGCATCGATCTGCAGGTAATCGCATTTGTCGGTTGTTTCACACAGCCAGAGACCCTCATATAGATAGTATGTGTGGTAGACGTAGTAGCTGAGGGGGGTGACCAAAATCCAGTCGGAACCTACATCTTCGATATAACTGCCGTCCAATTCGCCGCCCACATTGCTGTATAGATAGGCGACGTCATCTTCCGACGAATAAGAAAGATACCCTTCATCCGCCACATACCTCTCATTGCTATCGAGGTCCGTGGAATAGAACTTCCAGTTGCCTTCCCCGTCGATATCTATGCAATCGTATTTGCCGGTGGAACCATAACTCCAGCGGCCATACACCATAAAGCGGTACTTACTTTGGTCTTCGACCACGCCGGGATCGTAGAACCGAGACTCATCCGGCTGATAGACAAACCCCTTATCGTTATCCCACGTCCACACAATGTACGATGCACTATAATCCGCATGGCGGAGAGTCACTCGCAAATCACTGTTGTCGTCACCGGTGTCGTCACCGGTGTAAAACGATTCGGCATACCAGTCCGTATCATGGAGCTCATACGTCGGAAGCTCGGCTTTGTCAAGCAGCTTGGGCTCTTTAAGGTCATAAAAATAATCGTTGTAATAGATATATACCGTTTCCTGGTCGTTGAAGAATAAGACCTCGATCTGTTCTCCGTTCCGCATGATTGTGCCGGCGCCGATAGAGTCATATTCATAGATTATCCCATCGGTGTCTTGCAAGTCGCTGTCCTTGCTGCCGCAGTCTGCAAGCAAAGCAAGGCTCAACAGCGCCAGCGTCAGCAGACAGCATAGCCGTTTTACGTTTTTCATATCGTTTTCCATCAGATCCTCACATTACCAGTTATTCTCCAGAGTTTCACCGGTAGAGTTCAGCAGAAGCGTTTTCCCATCCATCTGTGCCTCATCGTTCTCGCCGTCATCCCAGGTGATCAGTACCGTATTGCCGGACAGTTCCCATGTACCGGTCCGGGACTCGGTCGCGCCGTCGTAGAAATCACACTGCAGGGTATACTCCCGGGTGAAACGGAACGAATAGGACGAGCCCGAGTAACTGTCTTCTGTCAGGACATATTCCGCCAGAAGCTGCTCATCATCCAGAGCGTCCTCATGAATGTAATAGTCGTCGCCACTCGAAGCGTCAGACCAGCGTACCAGGACCTGCCCATCCGAAACCAGATAGTACATGTCAAACGCAGATGCAGACAGCTCGATCTGCTGGCGGAATACGGTGGTATCCCCCACATACTCATCGAATTCGCTGTAGGTATAGGTTCCTTCCGTACCGTACCAGGAGTAGGTCCCATCCTCATTCAGAGTCAGGACCGTTGCATACTCCGAATCATGATCGCCTCTCAAGTACCAGTTGCCATAGAAAGACGAGGAAAGTTCCGGTTTGTCCATAAAGTCGGGATAGCCCTTCACCCAGTAGGTTTCGCCGGTATCCGTTACCAGCGTATCCGCGTCGCCGATCGGGATATCCACATCCCCGATCAGCGGCACATCCGACAGTGTAAGGATCGTTCCATCGGTAGAAGCGGCTCCGGTATATCCGGTCAGCTCGCCATACTGGTCATATTCTTCCCAGATTCCGTTTGCCGCATCGAGATAAATACAGATCAGTGCCGATGTGGTCGAACCGAGTCCTTCTACCGGAGACCAGTACCCTACCAGATCATCGAGGGTGATGATTCCGTCATCTTCTTCGCTATATCCGTATTCGTCTTCGTATGAGTAGCCATCTGGTTCATCGGGGGTTTTATCTCCGCAGGCGGCCCGGCTCATGCACAGAACCAGCGCCAGCAAAAGCGCCGCATACTGTTTCCAATTTTTCATGTTCGTTTTCTCCTCTCGTTTCATTCAGATATTTTGGGGATCATGCTCCCGCTCCGCCATGGACAGTATTTCATCGTGGCTCAGCTCCACATTGCCGAAGCGGACAAAAATCCCATTGGTCACGGCGCTGTTCCACACCTGCGGGTCGGGCAGCGGACGGAAACGGATTTTGTCGAGGTAGGGCTTGATGTCCAGCAGCAGACGGTTGCCGGATATAAAATCAACCTGCAGGACATATCCGTCCATTGGCTTGACCGCCAAAATGTATTTTCTTGCCATATAAGTCCTCCTGTTCATTGATTGATATACTCGATGAAGCTTGCCATATTTTCGTCCGCCTCATGTTCATATTCGGAGGAAAGCGGAATGTAAAAATAGGAGTCATCCACATCGGTCTGTCCGACAACATCAATGCTCTGTCCATCATCCCAAGTCACATCCACCAGCACGGGCTCACTGCCATCGCAGGGATAAATCACATTCCATGCGTGGCTGC
>JALFHZ010000053.1 GCA_022776445.1 Lachnospiraceae bacterium | reverse complement strand
AGCCCTTTAGAAACAGACTGTTGTAGGAATTCCTGATTATAAAGGTCAAACAGAGAGCCATAAGGCTGTTCAGAAATGGAGAAAGAAGTGTCTTCCAGTTCCTGTAAGAGCTGCTCAACAGATACCTTTTCAACAGATTTAGCTTTAGCCCCTTTTGTAGAAGGCTTTTTAACAGTGGCCTTAATGGGATGTATATGAGGGGTCATGTTGTCTTCATCAGAATCCCAGAGACGGTTCAAAAAATCATAGAAAGTACCAACACCGGGAGTATCACCGAATTCAAAACCACTGAGAATAGCATAAAGAGGGTTGATTTTTAGTTGTGCAGCCCACTCGGTTAGGGAAGTAACTTTAAAATCCAGAGACAGCAGGTAGGAACGGTGCATACAGGAAGGAGTTCTTGGCTTAGGTCCAAAGACAGAGTATCTGTTTTTTAGTTTTTCATCAGTGTAGGAAAGGTCAAGATTCCAAAAGCGGTCAATAATGTCCCATGTAGAGCGGGCAATGGAATCAGGGTTAGGATAATATTTACGTAAATTTTTAACAACAAAGTTTTGGTAGTCGGAATGACTGCCACAGTTAACAGGTAACAAATAAAATCGCCTCCAATCGAAAAATATGTCTTATAAATAAGGGCGCGAAGCGCCGCATTTTTCGATGGATTTGTCAAGTGTTTTTGGCAAAAAAGTGGGGGATTATAATAAAAAAGGAATCTGAAAGCCTTATATTTACTGGCTTAAAGATTCCGAGAGATTATTTGATTTTGAGGAGGATCACAGATGTTTCCACATGTTTGATTAGGAAAAGAAATGGCTGATTTATCCGTAAAAATCCCCTTCGAAATGGGGAGATACAGTTTAAAAATCCGATTATGCCGGCGGCAGCGGGACTTGGAAATCTGGCAGAATATCAGAAATATTATGATTTGAGTTGCCTGGGAGCAATGATGCCGAATTCTATCATGATGGAAAATGGCTATGTAAACGGGGCACGTAAATTATATGGAGCAGAGTACGGATACATTACTTCGCTGGGAAGCAACAGTCTGGGAATTCACGAGTTTATGCAGAAATATGCCAGACATTTACCATGGGAGACAACACCTTTGATACCGGATCTGAAAGCAGAGTCACTGGATGGTCTCGTTGAGCTGGCGAGAGCGGCCTGTGAGTACAAAGAAATTGCCGGAGTTGAATGGCAGGTTTTGTGGCAGTGCCGTTGTTGCAGCAATCGCAGCAAGGATCCTCATCATGTATTTAACCAGAATATAAAACACAGGGGTGGAATTCTCAGTGAGTTCCACCCCTATAATGATATACATCATTCCGAATTGTTGTTATTTCCCAATCGAATCGAATTCGGCGCAGATCTCCTCAGACGGAGCTTTTGTGGACAGTGATACGATTATGATCATCACGGAAGCGACGATAAATGCAGGAAACAGTTCATAAATCCCCCATACACCGCCCATTGGCTTGATCAGATATTTCCAGACAAACACCATGATGCCGCCGGAAATCATTCCTGCCAGAGCGCCCTGTAGGTTGCTGCGTCTCCAGAACAGGGCAAACAGAACAACCGGTCCAAAAGAGGCGCCGAAGCCTGCCCATGCAAAGGATACAATGGTAAACACGGAACTGTCCGGATTCCACGCCAGAACCATGGCAATCAGTGCGATACCGACTACCGTCAGGCGTGCCGCGCGCATGGATGCCTGTGTACTCATTTTGATCTTCAGGAAGTCCTGAAGAAGATTCTGAGAGACACCGGAAGCGGCGGTCAGCAGCTGGGAATCAGCGGTAGACATGGTGCATGCCAGAATACCGGCCAAAACAATGCCCGCCACAATGGATACCAGAAAGCCGTTCTGAGCCAGCAGACCGGCCAGTCGGATGATGACAGTCTCTGATTCGGAACTGCTTGCGAACATCGGAAGAGAGCCGGCAACCGATGCGCCATAGCCGATGATGCCGATCAGGATTGCTACGAACATGGAAATAACAACCCACACAGAGGCAATGCGTCTTGAAAGGGACAGTTTATTTTCGTCTTCGATTGCCATGAAACGAAGAAGAATATGAGGCATACCGAAGTAGCCAAGTCCCCATGCCAGCGTGGAGCAGATTGTCAGAAAGCTGTACGGAGAAGCGGTGTTGTCTGCCATATTGTGTATCTGAGTCATGCTCAGATAACCTGCCAGAGATGTGGCGTTGGTAACGACAGCGTCCCAGCCGCCTGCCACGTGGATGCCGAAAAATACAATGACAACCAGAGAAATGCTCATCACGATACTCTGAATCAGGTCTGTGGTGGACACGGCCATGAAGCCGCCCATAACGGTGTAGCCGACGACGACAATTGCGCCGATGACCATGGCAACGTGGTATTCCACGGAAAACAGACTGCTGAACAGGGTTCCGATTGCCTTGAATCCCGAAGCTGTGTAAGGAATGAAGAAAATCAGGATGACAATAGCAGCGATGCACATCAGAATGTTCTTCTTATCCCGGTAACGTTTGGAAAAGAAATCCGGTATGGTGATCGCATGGCAGGCGATGGAATAGTTGCGCAGTCTTTTGGCAACGATCAGCCAGTTCAGATAAGTGCCGGCAGCCAGTCCGATTGCGGTCCAGCCTGCGTCGGAGATACCGGTCAGATAAGCCACACCCGGAAGTCCCATCAGCAGCCAGCTGCTCATATCGGATGCTTCCGCACTCATTGCAGTTACGAAAGGCCCCAGCTTCCGGCCGCCGAGATAGAAATCGTCGGTACTGTCAGAGCTGCCCTTTTTGCTGAAATAAAAGCCTACATATACCATCACTGCCAGGTAAGCGATGATGGAAATCAAAATTCCTGTTTGTCCTGTACTCATAATTGTCCTCCTGAAACGTGATGTGCCAATTATAGCATGGACAAAAATAGAACACAATGCAGAACAAAGTACAGACTAAATACTAGATGATTTAGGAAATAAATCATAAAATACATTGAAATTAAAAGGAAAATGGACTAGACGATTATAAGAATATAATCTATACGATTTTGTATAAAATAAAGTACAATCATCCAGGACCCCGGAGAATGCCTCCGGTTTCAGGCCCGGAAGCTGCTCAGAAACCCGGGCATGATAGAGGTACTGTACTGGCGCAGAGAATATTCGCCGCCGCACAGACACCAGTCATACATCAGGGCACGTTCCGCCAGGGCATAGAGCTTGACCATCTCGCTGACACTGGTACTGGAATTCAGCTGCCCTTCATCCTGCCCGCGGGCTATGATTTTGCGCAGCAGTTTATAATAAATGCGGTTATGATCCAACAGATGTTTACTGCCATTTGTGGTCAGCTGAGTGGAGAGCAGCCGGGCAAGCAGATCCATGGAAATGCTGTTTTCAATCATTCCGAAGAGTTCGCTGTTCAGGAAGAGAAGCTGATCCATGGCAGACATGGCCGGATCAAGGGTCTCCGCCAGTTCCTCATATTTCTCGTCGAATAATGTGCTCAGGGTGCCAAGCAGAGCGTCTTTGCCGTCGAAATAATGATAAAAAGAGCCTTTGGAAGTATGGGAAAGCTCGATGATCTCTTCCACGGTTGTATCTTCGTATCCTTGTTCATAGAACAGCTTCCATGCTGCATTTACAATTTTGCCGCGGGTATTGCGGGCGTTCTTTTTTGCCATAATCGGTTGTCTCCCTTATAAAAATTGATGGATTAACTGTAACACAGACCGGTGCTTATTTCAATCCTCCCGGGCCGGCCGCCGCATTTCTGTCATAGTGTTCGGGTATTTCTCATAGAATTTAGTAATAATCGCAAAATACAGGGAGGATGCTATGCGGAATATGTGGAACAGGAAAGTGATGCTGGTAGCGGGGCTGTTGGGATGGGTATTTCTGGTACGAATTCTGACCGGATGCAGCGTGGAGAAGGAAAATCAGGATAAAGTCCGTGATCTGGAATTTACTGTGGTCGGAGAATCGGATCTTCCGGAAGAACTGAAAAATCTGATTATGGAGAAGAAAGCTGCACCGTTTAAACTGACTTACAGCAACGATCAGGGTCTATACATAGTGGTCGGATACGGGGAACAGCCGACAGGCGGATACAGCATTGAGGTGGATGAACTGTATCTGACAGAAAATGCCATCGTGATCGACACGGAACTGGAAGGACCGGAAAAGGGCGAGCCGACCGGTGTGGAGAAGTCGTATCCGTATGTTGTCGTAAGAACGGAATATCTGGAAGAACCGGTGATTTTTCAGTAAAAGAATCTGATGCATTTTATACAGATGCACTTGTCTTTCTGCCCATTCATATGGTATGATAAGTGGCAAAATATTACCACTAGAATATAAGGGAATGAGGGCAGGATTATGATTTTCAAGGATATATGGCTTGATGTGAAGGCTGTGCAGGAGAGAGATCCGGCAGCGAGAAGTGCACTGGAGGTGCTGCTTTTGTATCAGGGTGTGCATGCATTGATCTGGCATCGGTTTGCGCACTGGTTTTACAAACACAACATGTTTTTTGTTGCCAGGCTGATTTCGCAGCTGGCACGTTTCTTTACGCTGATTGAGATCCACCCGGGTGCGGAGATGGGACACGGTATTCTGATTGACCACGGATGCGGCGTTGTGATCGGTGAGACGACGGTGGTCGGAGATAACTGCACGATTTATCAGGGTGTGACCCTGGGAGGCGTGGGCCTTTACAAGGGCAAACGGCATCCGACCCTGGGCAACAATGTAACGGTAGGTGCAGGTGCAAAGATTCTGGGTGCTTTTGAGGTTGGAGATAACTGTACGATTGCAGCAAATGCCGTTCTGTTAAAGCCGTTGGAGAATGACACGACGGCGGCAGGTATCCCGGCGCGTCCGGTGAAGGTGGCTGGTGTTCCGATCAAGAAGGAGAATACGACTGTGACCATGGAGCATTATGCGAAGATGGAGAACCGCATTCTGGAACTGGAGTCGGAACTGAACCGTCTGCAGGCTGAGCTGGCTGCCTTGCATGGTCAGCAGGGGGATGCGAATGGACAATAAGGAACAGAAGATACCGGATGATCGCTGCCGTGACATTGAGCGCAGCATCATCAAGCGGTTCCGCAAGGAGATCTGGCGGCCGTTTGTCAAGGCTCTGAATGAATATGATATGATTAAGGAAGGAGACAACATCGCTGTATGCATTTCCGGAGGCAAGGATTCCATGCTGCTGGCCAAATGCATGCAGGAGATCCTGCGTCATGGAAAGATGGAATTCGGGCTTAAGTTTATCGTGATGGATCCGGGATATCACCCGGCGAATCGTCAGCTGATTGAAGAAAACGCAGCACTGATGGGAATTCCGATTCATATTTTTGAGTCGGATATTTTTAACTCCGTTGTGGATGCCGGGGGTTCCCCGTGTTATCTGTGTGCCCGGATGCGCCGGGGCAATCTTTATGCCAATGCCAGGGAGCTGGGCTGCAATAAGATTGCATTGGGCCACCATTTTGATGATGTGATCGAGACGATTCTGATGAGCATGCTTTACGGTGCACAGGTCAATACCATGATGCCGAAGCTTCACAGTACCAATTTTGAAGGAATGGAACTGATCCGGCCGTTGTATCTGGTCAAAGAAGCAGATATCCTGGCATGGAAGGAATACAATCACCTGCGTTTCCTGCAGTGTGCCTGCCGGTTCACGGAAAAAATAGCTCAGGAAAAGGCACTGGAAGAAGAGGTGCATACCTCCAAGCGTCAGGAGATGAAAGAACTGATTCGACACTTCCGTCAGATCAATCCGCATATTGAGACGAATATTTTCAAGAGTGTGGAGAATGTGAATCTGGATGCGTGTATCGGGTATGTGAAAGGCGGAGAACGGCACCATTTCCTGGATGATTATGACGGAGAGCAGGATATGTCCTTCTGATAGCTGTTTTTATCCCTCTGACAGAAGTGATTTTGTCGGGGGGATTTTATATATGCGATTGCCAAAAAATATGCGTTATATTACAGCAGCCATTTGCAGCAGACGGCCATGCCTGCTTCCGCAGGCACGACACATCGTTTGATTTTGTATGATTATGCCACAAATGCATACATGACAATGTAGTGGCAGAGACTGCCGCCCATCACAAACAGATGGAAAATCTCATGGGAACCGAAGTTCTTATGTCTGGAGTTGAAGATCGGCAGCTTCAGCGCATAGATGATGCCGCCCAGAGTGTAGATGATGCCTCCGGCCAGCAGCCAGCCAAATGCACGGGTCGGAAGTGCCGCTATGATCTTGCTGAAAGCCAGAACGCACACCCAGCCCATGGCGATGTAGATCATGGAAGAAAACCACTTCGGGCAGGTGATCCACAGGGCGTTGATGATGATTCCGACGATGGCGATGCCCCATACCAGTGCCAGCAGCATCCAGCCGGTCCGGTCACCGAGGACAATGGCACATACCGGGGTATAGGTTCCGGCAATCAGAATAAAGATCATCATATGGTCGACCTTGCGGAGAATCTGATTGACCTTCGGCGAGATATCCAGTGTATGATAGATGGTGCTTGCTGCGTAAAGAAGAATCATGCTGATGATGAAAATCGTCAGCGCCAGGATATGGGTATGGCCGGGCGTACGTGCCGCTTTGATCAGGAGCGGAGTGGATGCGAACAACGCCAGCAGCATGGCGATAAAGTGAGTTAGTGCACTGCCGGGATCTTTGATTTTCAATGTCATAGTAATGCCTCCTTTTCTATATACTATGTAGAAAGTCCATGAGTCATGAAGTAATCTTTTGAAAAACCTCAGCATGTAGTTTTAAAAACTACATTGAATCGTTTTATATACTATACAACTTGCGGGAAAAAAATGCAAGAGATTTTTTGTAAAAGAACAGGAGCAGAATATGCTGAACATATTATATGAAGATGAACACCTGATTGTAGTCTGGAAGCCGGTTGGCATGGAATCCCAGTCCAGCCGCGGATTTGGCGCGGATATGGTCAGTGAAATTAAAAGATATATACACAAGTTATCCCCAAAGGCGGGGGAGCCTTATGTGGGAGTTATCCACAGGCTGGACAAGCCGGTCAGCGGCGTTATGGTGTACGCAAAGACCAAAAAGGCCGCAGCTGCGTTGAGTAAACAGGTGTCAGAGAATAGAATGAAAAAGAAATACCTGGCGGTTGTCTGTGGAAAAATTGTGCATAATGTGGATAACTTTGTGGATTACCTGTTGAAAGACGAAAACTTAAATGTGTCCCGGATTGTGGATAAGGGGATAAACGGTGGAAAACGTGCGGAATTAAACTACCGGAAGCTGGAAACCATAGAATTGGAGCCGTACGGTGCGCTGACGCTGGCAGAGATTGAGCTGAAGACCGGACGTCATCACCAGATTCGGGTTCAGATGGCGGGACATGGACTGCCGCTTTGGGGAGATAATAAATACAACCCGATCTTCGCCGCGCCGTCGGGGCAGGAATTGTCGGGGCGGGAATCGTCAGAACATGAAACGGCGGGGCGTGGACCACGCATGCGGACAGATGTGGCACTGGCTTCCTGTCAGATTACATTTACGCATCCGGTCACCGGCAGAAGCATGACGTTTGAACATATGCCGGAAAGCATGATTTTCCGAAAATTTGCATATCTGAATCAGAAGAAATAAAGAGAGCTGTCCGCTGTCTGCTGACTGGCAATCCATGTCAAAACCGCCCGATCCGTTGACGCTGCCTGACGCTTCCTGTATAATAGGATACCAGACTCAAAAGGTCATGTATCACAATTTGAAAGATGGAGGTTAAGGTAATGAATCAAAAAACAGTGAAGAAAGAAAAAATGACATGGTTTGCCGGCTTTTTAAATGGAATTGAAACTGTTGGCAACCGCCTCCCCCATCCGATTACCATGTTCGCCCTGCTGGCAGCAGCTGTTGTGCTGATTTCCGGCATTTGTGCGATGTTTGGCGTTTCTGCCACGGGTGAGATGGTGGATTCCAAAACGATGGAAGTATCGGAACAGACCATCTCGGTAGTCAGCCTGATGAACCGGGAAGGTCTGGCATATATGCTTACGCATGCGGTCAGCAATTTTACCGGATTTGCTCCCCTGGGCGTGGTGCTGGTGACCATGCTGGGGGTCGGCTGTGCGGAAGGAAGCGGATATCTGACCGCACTGATGAAAAAAGCAGTATCTGTGACACCGGCGGCTGTTGTGACACCGATGCTGGTGTTCCTTGGTGTCATGTCCAATGTAGCGTCGGATATCGGATATGTCGTGCTGATTCCGATCGGCGCAGTGGTATTTATGGCGTATGGGAGACACCCGTTGGCCGGACTGGCGGCAGCGTTTGCAGGAGTCTCCGGTGGCTTTTCTGCCAATCTTCTGATCGGTACGCTGGATCCGATGCTGGCCGGCATCAGTACGGAGGCGGCTCATATGGTGGATCCGGGTTATACCGTGGGGGCGACGGCCAACTGGTATTTTATGATTGTATCCACGTTCCTGATCGTGCTGATCGGAACCCTGGTGACAGACCGGATCGTAGAGCCGAGGCTGTCGGCACATCGTCATACCGATGAGAGCGTGGATTCCCAGACGGCACTCAGCGAACAGGAACGCAGAGCGCTGCGCCTTGCCAATCTGACTCTGTTCGGGTTTGTCACACTGGTGGCAGTGCTGGCACTGCCGCAGAATTCATTTCTGCGCAATCCGGAGACGGGAAGCCTGATGTCGCATTCTCCGTTCATGTCCGGCCTGATCGTGCTGATCTCGCTGCTGTTTTTCCTGCCTTCTGTCGTGTATGGCAGGGTATCCGGCAATTACAAGAGTGAGAAGGATGTCTGCAGTCAGCTTGGTGCCAACATGGCTTCCATGGGAAGCTATATTGCACTGGCATTTGTGGCATCCCAGTTTATCGGCTATTTTAATTATACGAAGCTGGGAACCGTTCTGGCATTGAAAGGCGCTGAAGTACTTGGAAATTCCGGAGTCAGCGGACCGGTTCTGATGGTCTGCATGATTTTGTTTTCAGCGGCGATCAATCTGCTGATGGGTTCCGCATCTGCCAAGTGGACGATTCTGGCACCGGTATTTGTGCCGATGTTCATGCTTCTGGGTTATTCCCCGGAGCTGACGCAGGTGGCATACCGGATCGGGGATTCCTGCACCAATCTGATCACGCCGCTGATGACGTATTTTGCAATGGTTGTAGTGTTTGCAAAGAAGTATGATGAACGTTCCGGCATCGGAACCCTGACTGCGACGATGCTTCCGTACAGTATCTTCTTCCTGATCGGCTGGTCTGCCCTTTTGGTGGTGTGGATGCTTTTCGGGTTGCCGCTGGGACCGGGAGCTGTGCTCCGTCTGTAACGGAAGCTCAGGGTTTTCTGTGGATGATGACCTTATTCTGGGAACGCCATTCCCGCGGTGAGATTCCGAATGTATTTTTGAATGCGCGGGAAAAATGCAGCTGGCTCGGATAGCCGACGGCATTGCTGATGTCCTTGACGGACAGCTCTGTCAGCTTCAGAAGTTCTGCCGCTTTGGTCATGCGGTACTGGATCAGGAATTCCTGCGGGCTTTTGCCCACTGCGTCCCGGAAGATTTTGCCGAAGTAACTTCGGTTCAGATTGCAGAATGCCGCGATATCTTCCACAGAGATATCATTTTGAAAATTCTGTTCGATAAAGGAGGTGGCTTCCTTGACATAGAAGTCCCTCAGCTTTCCGCTTTGGAGCTGCTTGCGGCTGGAGGAGGAGCGGGTCAGATAGTCCAGAACGAGATACAGGTGTCCGATCAGATGGAACGGAGACTGGTCGGAGTGCTGGGCGATGTAAAGCATTTCCTGTTTCAGTTCCAGGGAAAGATCTCGGGCGCTGGAGTGGTAGATCGGATTGTCCATGGTGAGTCCGGCCAGCTCCAGCGCCTCTTTTACTCTCAGACCGTCAAATTCTACCCAGGTGTACTCCCATGGATGCGTCTGATCTGCATAATAGGTGGTCACCTGTCTGGGGAAAATCAGAAATCCTTCCCCGCTTTTCACCGAATAAGTCCGGGTAATACCATTGGCATCGTTGGCTTCCAGCGTACCGGTACCGGCAATAACATAATGAAAGAGATAATGATTGCGTGTATGAGGACCGTAGGAATGCAGCGGGACGCATTGCTCCCAGCCGTATTGATACAATCCCAGGTCGACAAAACGTTCATTTGGAAAAATGGAAAACAGTACATTGCTCATAATGGGCCACCTCACATCGGATTTGCCTTCAGTATATACCAAAATGCGAGGTGATATCAAGCTATAAAGAGAAAAGTCGCATTTTGGTATATAAAAGGCGTGACCTCTGCATTTACGATCCGCATTTGCAGTGTTATGATATGTTTACAAAGCAAAACCGCGGTATTGTGAATAAAAAATAACAGCATTTTGGATGGTTTTATAAGAAAAAATGAAAATGACAGGGGGAAGAACTATGCAGAAAACGTGGAAAACAGCCGCTGCAGCCGGATTGACGGTACTTGCGGCATCATTGTCCTTAAGCGGCTGTCAGGATTCCGGAAAAACTGCAGACGGCAGGGTCAAACTGTCATTCCAGATCTGGGACAATGCACAGCGGGAAGGAATGCAGGCAATTGCGGATGCGTATATGGAAAAACACCCGGATATTCTGATTGATGTGCAGGTTACCAGCTGGGATGAATACTGGACCAAACTGGATGCGGCTGCAGAATCCAATCAGCTTCCGGATATTTTCTGGATGCATACCAATCAGATCCTGAAATATGCGAATTACGGCATGCTTGCAGATGTGACGGAGCTTTATCAGGATGAAGATCCGGAGTATTATACGAAGCATTTTTCGGAGATTTCTCTGAATAATGCAAGAGGAAGCGATGGACGTCTGTACGGAGTGCCGAAAGATAAGGATACGGTTGGACTTGTCTACAACAAAGTGTTATTCGATCAGGCTGGGGTATCCTATCCGGATGAAACCTGGACCTGGGATACCTTGTGCGAGGCATCTGCACAGATCTATGAGAAAACCGGCAAATACGGCTATATGGCATATGCGGATGAGCAGCTTGGTTACTGGAACTTTGTCTATCAGGCAGGCGGCTATATTCTGAATGAGGACAAGACGCAGGCGGGCTTTACGCAGCCGGCGACCAGAAAGGGCATGGAATTCTATATCAATCTTCAGAAAGAGCCCTGGTGTCCGGATCAGAAGTATTTTGCGGAAACCAATCCGGGCACGGCCTTTGCATCCGGACAGGGAGCCATGTATCTGGAAGGCAACTGGAATCTGATGTCCATGATGGAGCACAACAAGGATATCGAAGGACAGTGGGATGTCGCAGTGCTTCCGAAATGTCCGGATCCGATGGAGGGAGACGGAAGAGCGACGATTTCCAACGGTCTGAGCTATGCGACCGGAGCCAGGGGCAAAAAACTGGAATATGCGCTGGATTTCCTGAAATTCTGCGGTTCTGAGGAAGGACAGCGGGTGCAGGGACTTTCCGGAGCGGCGATCCCGGCCTACAATGGGCTGGAGGATACCTGGATTCATGCGTTTGATAAGTTTGAACATCATCTGAGTGTGGAGCACTGCGTTGAGATGTTCCCGTATGGCGTACAGAGTGTCAACAATGCGTCCCGCCCGAACTGGAAGACACAGGTCAATGACCTGCTGATCCGGATCTACAGTGGGGATATCACTCTGGATGAAGGTCTGGAACTGATGCAGAAGCAGGTAGACGAGGCAGAGGAGCCGTAAGCGGCAGGAGGAAATCATGGGAAAGAAAAAATGGCTGACGGAGGAGGCAAAATGGGGTTATCTGCTGGTAGCTCCGACCATCCTTGGATTGATTGTTTTAAATGTATATCCGTTTATCCAGACACTGGTGCTGAGCTTTTCCACCACGCATCCGTTTGGATTTTATGAAATCACAGGTGTTCAGAACTATGTAAAGATGTTTTCCAGTCTGGAATTCTGGAAGGCGACCTGGAACTCGATTTATTTCTGTATTCTGACGGTGCCGTTGGGAATTCTGATTTCCCTCTTGACGGCAGTGCTGCTGAATGCCAAAATTGCAGGTAAGACTGTGTTCCGTGCAATTTACTTTCTGCCGATGGTAGTAGCTCCGGCTGCGATTGCCATGGTGTGGAAATGGATTTTCAATGCGGAGTATGGAATCATTAATCAGATCATCGGAGCGAAGATAAGCTGGCTGACCAATCCGCATCTGGTGCTTCCGGCGTGTGCGGTGGTTGCGATCTGGAGTGCGGTCGGATATGATGCGGTGCTGCTCTTATCCGGTATCCAGAATATTTCCAGGAGCTATTACGAGGCGGCAAGTCTGGATGGGGCATCCAAGGTGCAGCAGTTTTTTAAGATCACGCTGCCGATGGTGTCACCAACTCTGTTTGTGGTGCTGATTATGCGTCTGATGGCTTCCATCAAGGTGTACGATCTGATCTACATGATGGTGGATCCGACCAATCCGGCCCTGACCAGCGCGCAGTCGCTGATGTATCTGTTCTACCGGGAGTCCTTTGTGGCAGGCAACCGCGGTTATGCGTCTGCGATTGTTATCTGGACCGTTCTGCTGATTGGTGTCGTGACGGTGTTCCAGTTCTGGGGACAGAAAAAATGGGTGAACTACGAGGTATAAGGAGGGGGAAGCATGGATTCATTACAGAGAAATTACAGAAGAAACAAAATTCTGGTCTATACAGCTCTGACTGCAGGTGCGGTACTGATGATTTTTCCGTTCGTATGGATGCTGCTGACCAGCTTCAAATCCGCCGGAGAAAGTATTCAGATTCCTCCGACGATTCTGCCGAAGCAGTGGCTGACCGACAATTACAGCCGTGCGCTGACCAGTCTGCCTTTTGTGAAATTATATATCAACACGACACTTCTGATCGTATTTCGTGTGATCTGTGCGGTGGCATTTTCCTCCGCAGCAGGCTATGCGTTTGCGAAGCTGAATTTTAAAGGAAAGAACCTGCTGTTCTCCATCGTGCTGGTTCAGATGATGCTGCCGTCGCAGATTTTTATCGTTCCGCAGTATCAGATGCTGGCAAAGATGGGCCTGACCAACACGATGTTTGCGCTGGTATTCCCGGGTATTGTCAGTGCGTTCGGAACCTTTTTCCTGCGCCAGGCTTATATGGGAATTCCGGATGAGGTCGGTGAGGCCGCATATCTGGACGGCTGCAATCAATGGCAGACCTTCACCCGGGTGATGCTGCCGTTAACCAAGGCTTCCATGGCGGCGCTTACGATTTTTACAGCGGTGTTTGCGTATGCAGATCTGATGTGGCCGCTGATTGCCAATACCGATCTGAATAAAATGACTCTGTCTGCCGGACTTTCCACGCTGCGCGGACAGTTTACGACCAACTATCCGGTCCTGATGGCCGGTTCCATGCTGGCGATGATCCCGATGGTAATTCTGTATCTGGCATTCCAGAAGCAGTTCATCGAAGGTATTGCCATGACCGGAGGAAAATAAAACAGCATTCCCGGTAACGGGAGCTGCGATGACAATCAGAAGCAGGAGGAACTTGACATGGCAATTTACTATCAGGAACAGGAACAATTATTTACGATACATACGGAGCATACCACCTATCAGATGCAGGTGGACCGCTATGGCTATCTGCTGCACCTGTATTATGGAAGCAGTGTGGAAGGCTCGATGAACCATTTGCTGACGTATGAGGACCGGGGCTTTTCCGGCAATCCATACGAGGCGGAAGCGGACCGTACCTATTCCCTGGATGTGCTGCCGCAGGAGTACCCCTGTCAGGGCACCGGTGATTTCCGGAGCCCTGCTCTGGTTGTGAAAAATGCGGACGGCACATACAGTACAAATTTGAAATATCTGAGCCATCAGATCCGGGATGGGAAATACGGGCTGCCGGGACTGCCGGCGGTTTATGCCGGGACGGAGGCAACCGGAAACGGAGCCCAGACTCTGGAAATTGCATTGAAGGACGAGGCCAACGGTCTTGTGGTGACTCTGCTGTACGGCGTACTTCCGGAGCTGGATATCATTACCCGCGCCGTAAAGCTGGAAAACAGGGGAAATGCGGGACTGGAACTGAAAAAGGTACAGAGTGCCTGTCTGGATTTCCTGTACGGAGCGTATGACTGGATTCAGTTTTATGGAAGACATGCCATGGAGCGCAATTTCCAGCGCACTGCCGTGCAGCATGGTTCACAGGTGATCGGAAGCCGGAGAGGGACTTCCAGCCATCAGTACAATCCGTTTGTGATTCTGGCTGACAGGGAGGCGACGGAGGATTTCGGAAGCTGCTATGGAATGTCCTTTGTGTACAGCGGCGCATTCAAGGCGGAGGTGGAGAAAGATCAGTATGATCAGATCCGGCTCAGCATGGGACTGCAGGATGAGCTGTTTTCCTGGCCGCTGGATCCGGGAGCGGTGTTTTACGGGCCGGAAGTGATTCTGAGCTTCAGCAGTGCCGGCCTGGGGGCATTGTCCCGCAATTATCACAGGGTATGCCGCCATCATCTGTGCCGCGGCAAGTATAAAACCATTCCAAGACCGGTGCTGATCAATAACTGGGAGGCAACTTACTTTGACTTCAACGGTGAGAAGCTGTATCAGATTGCAAAGCAGGCATCCGAGCTGGGGGTGGAAATGATGGTGCTTGACGACGGATGGTTCGGCAAGCGGGATACGGATTTCTCCGGGTTGGGTGACTGGCAGGTGAATGAGGCGAAGCTCGGCGGCACACTGAACAGTCTGGTAGAACGCATCAACGGGCTTGGCATGAAATTCGGCATCTGGGTGGAACCGGAGATGATTTCCGAAGACAGCGATCTGTACCGCGCACACCCGGACTGGGCATTTGCGGTGCCTGGCAGGAAGCCGGTGCGCGGGCGCAGCCAGCTGGTGCTGGATTTCTCCAGAAAAGAGGTTGTAGACCATATTTATGAGCAGATCAGCCGGGTACTCGACAGTGCCCGGATTGAATATCTCAAGTGGGATATGAACCGGAGTATTACCGATGTGTTTTCCTGTGCGGCAGCGGCGGACGGCCAGGGGGCTGTGCTTTACCGTTACATGTTGGGTGTGTATGACATGCTGGAACGGCTGCACCAGAATTATCCGGAGCTCCTGATTGAAGGCTGCAGCGGAGGCGGCGGCCGGTTTGATGCGGGAATGCTCTACTATACCCCACAGATCTGGTGCAGTGACAATACCGATGCAATTGACCGGATTCGAATCCAGTACGGAACTTCGTTTGGATATCCGGTATCTGCGGTGGGTTCCCATGTGTCTGCTGTGCCCAATCATCAGAACGGAAGAATCACACCGATCGGAACCAGAGCCTGTGTGGCAATGGCAGGAAGCTTTGGCTATGAACTGGATTTAAGCCGGATCACGGAGAAAGAAAAGCAGGAAGTAAAGGAGCAGATTCAGGAGTTTCACAGGCTTTGGGATGTGATTCACAATGGAGATTATTACCGGCTGACCAATCCGTTTGACAACCAGGAGCTGGCAGCCTGGATGTTTGCGAAGGAAGATGGCGCGGAGGCGCTGGTGCAGGCAGTCACGCTGAATGCACATGGCAATTCCATTACGCATTATATCCGCCTGAAGGGGCTGGATCCGAAAGCGGTATATCGGGAGGAGACGACCGGACGGCGCTATTTCGGTTCCGGGCTGATGGCGGGAGGAATTCCCGTTCCGCAGCTGGGAGGAGAGTATCAAAGCTGGCAGCTGCATCTGATCCGGGAGCAGGAGGAATAAGATGAACAAATGCGATAAGGATGAGGCGGTTTATCAGGCAAGGATGAACCGTCATCTGGACGAGATGAAATGGCTTTATATGGAGCTTTACGATAAGCCGCAGGCTTTTGAAGAACTCTGCGGCCGCATGGAAGCTTTTTATCAGGAACGCAGCAGAGAGTTAAAGCGGCTTGACCGGATTCGGGAACAGAATCCGGAATGGTACCGCGGCAATGATATGCTGGGCATGATGATGTATACGGATCAGTTTGCAGGGGATCTGAATGGCGTGCGCGGGAAGCTGGATTATATCAGCTCCTGCCAGGTTCGGTATCTGCATCTGATGCCGCTTCTGGAGTCACCGGAGGGACGTTCCGACGGCGGCTATGCGGTGGCGGATTTCCGCAAGGTTCAGCCGGCACTTGGAACCATGGATGATCTGGAAAAACTGGCAGGCGAATGCCATAGCCGCGGGATCAGCCTGTGCCTGGACTTTGTCATGAATCACACATCGGAGGATCATGCGTGGGCAAAACGCGCCCGCGCCGGAGAACAGGAGTATCAGGACCGGTACTTTTTCTTTGCGGATGACCGGATTCCGAAGGAATATGAAAAAACGGTTCCGCAGGTATTTCCGACCACGGCACCGGGAAATTTCACCTGGCTGGAGGAATGCGGCAAATATGTGATGACCACATTTTATCCCTATCAGTGGGATCTGAATTACCGCAATCCGGTTGTTTTCAATGAGATGATGTACAATTTCCTGTATCTTGCAAACCGTGGCGTGGATGTATTCCGGATTGACGCAGTTCCATACATCTGGAAGCAGCTGGGAACCAACTGCAGGAATCTTCCGCAGGTTCACACCATCGTGCGCCTGATGCGTATGATCAGCGAGGTGGTATGTCCGGGTATTGTCCTGCTTGGCGAGGTGGTGATGGAGCCGGATAAGGTGATGCCTTATTTTGGAACCGTGGAAAAACCGGAGTGTCACATGCTTTATAATGTGACAACGATGGCAACGACCTGGCACACGGTAGCTACCCGGGATGTGCGTCTTTTAAAACAGCAGATGGAAGTCCTTGGCCGTCTGCCGCAGAGCTGTACTTTCCTCAACTATCTCCGGTGTCACGATGATATCGGCTGGGGACTGGATTATGACCGGCTGGAGTCATGGGGCATGCGGCAGGTTCCGCATAAGAAATATCTGAACGATTATTTTACCGGAAAATGGCCTGGGAGTGTCAGCCGTGGAGAACTTTACAATGAAGATCCGGTGACGGGAGATGCCCGTTTCTGTGGAACGACCGCTTCCATGTGCGGGATCGAGAAGGCAGGGTTTGAGCAGGATGCGGCAGCGATGGAGGACGCAGTCCGGGCTGATGTGATGCTCCATGCCTATATGATGTTCCTTTCCGGAATTCCGATGCTTTACAGCGGCGATGAACTGGGGCAGGTCAATGATTATACTTATAAAGAAGATCCCTATAAGGTGCAGGATTCCCGCTATATTCACCGCGGCAGACTGGCGTGGGAGCTGACAAAACATATCACGGATCCGCAGACGGTGCAGGGGAAGCTTTTCCCGCAGCTCATGCAGCTTCAGACGATCCGTGCCGAAGAGAAGGCTTTTCATGCATCCGCAGGATTTTCTGTGCTGGAGACCGAAAATGATGCCGTGTTGGGACTTGTCAGGGAGTTTGAGGGCGAGCGCCTGATCGGGCTGTTTAATTTCAGTGGTCAGAAACAGAAGGTGAAGCTGCCGACGGCAGCAGGCTATCAGGATCTGGTTGCAGGACAGCAGGCAGACGCGCAGCACTTGATTTCGGAGGCGGGTGCCGGGTCAGTGGAATTGCCGGGACACGGATTTTACTGGCTGAAAGAAGAGCAATAACGGCGTTAGAATTTTGTTAAAAACTGAAAAATCACTGGAATCATAATCGAGCTTCTGATATATTGGAATCAGATAAAAGGGAGTAGTTGGCATACGAGATCCGCTCAGAAGCGGCAGATCGGATGTGTACGAAGCCGTCAGTACGATTGCAGAATCCGGTTCGTAACGAAGCAGCGAGACTTTTGTTGTAATGAAAATTGCAGCAGAAGTCTCGCTTCTGCTGTATAAGAGGAAGAGGAGGAGCATTGTATGGCAGAGATGATGAAAATGGTGATGGAGTTTGGGCTGCTTGCAGTCGGTTTTTTCATGCTGGTGAAAGGAGCAGACTGGTTTGTGGACGGAACCAGCGGCATTGCCGACCGACTCGGTGTGCCGCAGCTGGTCATCGGTCTGACGATTGTGGCGATGGGAACCAGTGCACCGGAAGCGGCCGTCAGCATTACGGCAGCGATGAAGGGAAGTGCGGAGATTACCATCGGCAACATCGTGGGAAGCAATATTTTAAACATTCTGATGATTCTTGGGCTGACTTCGGCGATCGTTGCCGTTGCGGTAGCGGCTTCCACGGTGCGCTATGAGATTCCGTACATGATTCTGATTACGGGAGTTTTGCTGGGCATGGGAGCTACCGGGAATGTAGTCAGCTTCACAGAGGGAATCGGACTCTGGGTCCTGTTTATTTTGTATCTGATCTATCTGTTTGTCATGGCAAAACGGGATAAACAGGAAGTTGTGGAGACGGAAGAAGCAAAGCCGTTCGGAAAGCTGGGCGTGCTGGCCGTGGTTGGTCTGTTGCTGATCGTCTGGGGAAGTGATGTCACTGTTGATGCGGCGACTGCGATCGCGAAAGGGTTTGGTCTCAGCGAGCGTTTTATCGGCTTGACGATCGTGGCGCTGGGAACTTCACTTCCGGAGCTGTTCACCTCTGTGTCGGCAGCGATCAAGGGAAAAGCTGATATCGCAATCGGCAATATCGTGGGCAGTAATATTTTTAATATTTTGTTTGTGGTAGGTACGGCGGCGCTGATTACCCCGGTGGAATTCCAGTCGAATTTTATGACAGACACAGTTGTGGCAATCGGAGCGGCGCTGCTGCTTCTGGCCTGTGTGGCGAGAAAAAAGATGCTTGTGCGTCCGGCAGGAATTCTGATGCTGGTGTGTTATGCAGGATATTTTGTGTATCTTATCAAAAGTTAAACGGGATGTATATTTTAACCCGGGACGGGACAGAATAAGGTTTGTACAAAGGAAGTACAAATCAGAAACAGGTGAGTCCATGGGTAAGCCGGAGAAGAAACTGAAGAAGATTTTATTATTATCGGGAATTACAGGTGCAGTGTACGGAAGCTTTCGCTTTCTGCTGCCGCTTGTGGTTCCCTTTTTGCTGGCCTGGGGGCTGGCGGTGATGCTGCGGCCGTCGGCAGAGTGGATTGCCGCACGCAGCAGAGTGACGGTGCGGGGCAGAACCTTTGGGATTCCGGCGGGGCTGGCGGGAGTGGCGGAGCTGACCATGATTCTGGTATGGATCTGTGTGGTGCTGTATCTGGCAGGCTGGAAATTGTGTGCGGAAGCAGTGCTTCTGCTGGAACGCCTGCCGGTCTGGACAGAGCATCTGGATGTCTGGCTGACCGGGGTCTGTCACAGGCTTGAGAACGGACTTAACCTGAAGGAAAACTGTCTTGTATTTCTGATGCGGGAAATGCTGCGCGGGACGATGCGCAGCCTGCGAGATGCTGTGATGCCGTATGTGATGGTGAATTCCGTTTCCATATTCCGCAGTGGGATCACATGCATCGTGCTGTTGGTGGTCATATGGGTTTCCACCGGTCTGATACTGCAGGAAATGGGGCGCTGGAAGAAGCGCTGCTGCATGTCTTTGTTTCAGGAAGAATTTGTGTTGATCGGACACCGGATTTCTATCGTAGTGAACGCATGGATGAAAACGCAGCTGATCATCATGACACTGACTTCCGTGATCTGCATGACAGGATTGTGGATGATCGGAAACCCGTATTATATTCTGGCAGGAATCGGAATCGGCATTCTGGATGCACTTCCGGTATTTGGTACCGGAACCGTTCTGATCCCATGGATCGTGATCCTTCTGGTCAGAAAGCAATGGCTGCAGGCGGCACTGCTGTCCGGAATTTACCTGATCTGCTATTTTTTGCGGGAGATTCTGGAGGCAAAGCTGATGGGGGAACAGGTGGGGCTGTCCCCCCTGGAAAATCTGATTGCGATCTATGTAGGCCTTCAGCTGTTTG
>JALFHZ010000015.1 GCA_022776445.1 Lachnospiraceae bacterium | reverse complement strand
TTTTTTGCTCCTTTTGCAAAAAATAGTTGACGAATGGAGATTTTATGATATAATCATACCAGTGCTATAAAATACCCAAACAGTTGTATTATGCACAAGTACACAACTGGAGGGAGGTTAGGTGTGAGCTATGTCAAACGTTATCGTTAAAGAAAACGAGAGTCTGGACAGCGCATTACGCAGATTTAAAAGAAACTGCGCAAAGGCTGGTATTCAGCAGGAGATTCGTAAAAGAGAGCATTACGAAAAGCCAAGCGTAAGACGCAAGAAAAAGTCTGAAGCTGCAAGAAAACGTAAATTTAACTAAGTGTTCAGAAATCCCCAGTCATATGGCTGGGGATTTTTTCGTATTATAGTAGTAATTACCACTGCGGGAAGAGACGCTTGTTGGATCAGATTAAAATAGCGGCAGCTGACCGTTTAAAGCTGCCGAAAGATGTGGTGCTTGGTGAAGTTCTGGTGTCATTTGTCGGACGCAGTTGTGTGACGATCGAAAACTATCGGGGAATCCTGATCTATGATGACAGTACCGTAAAGCTGCAGGCGAAGCATTGCAGGCTTTCCATTCACGGGAAACGGCTTCATATTGATTATTATAATCATGATGAGATGAAGATTACCGGGCTGATTCAGTCGATGGAGTTTGGAGATTGAAAGGAGTGATCGATCGTGCGCGCCTGTTATCGGTTGTGGAATGGATATCTGCGGATCCGGCTGACCGGATTTTCTCCGGAACGTTTTCTGAATCTGTGTATGGCCAATCAGATTGCCGTATGGGATCTGCGCTGCGTGGACGGTGAATATCAGTTCCTGATGACGGTGCGGGATTTCCGGCGTGTGAAACATCTGGTGCGCAAGGCGCAGGTGCATCTGAAGATTCTGGGGAGATATGGACTTCCCTTTTTTTTGTACCGAAATCGCCGCAGAAAGCTGTATGGTGCAGGTGTCGCGGTGTTTTTCCTGATTCTGTTTCTGATGTCACGTTTTATCTGGAGTATTTCCATTGAGGGCAATCAGAAATTTACCGATGACAGGATGATTCATGATCTGGAGTCGTGGGGCATCCGGTACGGAATGGTAAAATCCGGCATTGATTGTGAGAATCTGGAGGAAGCGATCCGGAGCCATTATCCGGAGATTCTATGGGTGTCGGCCCGGGTGTCCGGGACACGGCTTCTGATCCGCGTGAAAGAAAATGAGGTGATCGGGAGTATACCGGAGCGGGAACATGAGCCGGGAGATCTGGTTGCAGCAAAGGACGGAACCGTTACCCGTATGATTGTCCGAAAGGGGAAGGCGCTTGTGGAACCGGGTGAGGAGGTGGTAAAGGGACAGGTCCTGATTTCGGGAGAGATCCCCATTCTGGATGATGCCGGGGAGCCTGTGAAATACCAGTATGTGCGCGCGGACGGTGATATCTATGCCAGAACGTATCAGACCTATCAGGAGCGGCTTCCGGTACTGACCAGCCGGAGGGTAAAGACCGGAAAGATTCGAAAGGGCGTACGCCTTCAGATCGGTCCGCTTTCTTTCCTGTGGATGCTGCCGGATACGAGTGGAAGACAGTGGGAGCTGACATCACAGAACCGGCAGGTGGTATTGATGCGTGATTTTTATCTTCCGGTCTGGATCGAGTTGATTCGTGCGGAAGAATACAGCCTCTATGAGCGGGAATGGAGCGAAGCGGAGCTGGAGGAGCAGAAAAAACGAATTAATACGCAGAAAATTCAAAATTTAATGCAAAAAGGGGTACAAATAATTGAAAATAATGTTAGAATATTAAATAAGAATTCCTTCTTGGAGATTGACGGAACGTTTGTTCTGGAAGAACCCATAGGAATCAGACAGAATATGAACCGCGAAGAGGAGAATGAACTGCTGGATGAGTGTAATTGAGACAATCATTGATATTCCGATTGAACATGAGAAAAATGTGTGTGGTCAGTTTGACTGCTATTTGAAAAAGATTGAGCGGACGCTTCATGTGACGATCGTTGCCCGGGATGGGGCGATCAAGCTGATCGGACCGGAAGGCATGATACGGAAGGCCAAAAGCGTATTGAACAATCTTGTGGAGCTTTCGAAGCGGGGCAATGCGATCACGGAGCAGAACGTGGACTATGCACTGTCTCTGTCCTTTACGGAGTCGGATCATGAGATTCTGGAGATTGACAAGGATATTATCTGCCGGACGATCAACGGAAAGCCGGTGAAGCCGAAGACGCTGGGACAGAAACAGTATGTAGATACGATCCGCAAAAAGATGATCGTATTCGGAATCGGACCGGCCGGCACCGGCAAAACCTATCTTGCCATGGCCATGGCGATCCAGGCATTCAAAAACGGAGAAGTGAATCGTATTATTCTGACCCGTCCTGCGATCGAGGCCGGTGAGAAGCTGGGATTCCTTCCGGGAGATCTGCAGAGCAAGATTGATCCCTATCTGAGACCGCTCTACGACGCGCTGTATCAGATTATGGGGGCGGAAAGCTATCTGCACAATGCGGAGAAAGGTCTGATCGAGGTGGCGCCGCTTGCCTACATGCGCGGACGTACCCTGGATAATGCCTATATTATTCTGGATGAAGCTCAGAATACGACTCCGGCGCAGATGAAGATGTTTCTGACGCGTATCGGTTTCGGTTCCAAGGTGATCATCACCGGTGACAAGACGCAGAAGGATCTGCCGAGCGGAGCGGCATCCGGCCTGGATATGGCGATGAAGGTCCTGCATAAGATTGACGATATCGGATTCTGTAATCTGACCAGCAGTGATGTGGTACGTCATCCGTTGGTACAGAAGATTGTGCAGGCTTACGACGATTACGAGAAGAAGAATAAGACGGCGGATCGACCGGAACGCGAAGGAAAGACGCGCAGACGCCGGGAGCAGGGACGTTAGGGGGATACGTTTATGACGATTAATATTGAATATGAGACAGACAAAAAGCTTGAGATTCCCTATGAGAAGATTATTCACGACATCATTCCGGCAGCTCTGGATTATGAGGAGTGTCCCTATGAGGCGGAGGTGAATGTGCTTCTGACAGACAATGAGGCGATTCGTGAGATCAACCGCGATTACCGCGAGATCGATGCACCGACCGATGTCCTGTCCTTTCCGATGGTTGATTTTGAGCGGGAATCGGATTTTGACCATGTGGAGGAACACGTGGAGGATTACTTCAATCCGGAGACCGGAGAGCTGATTCTGGGAGATATTATTATTTCTGTGGAGAAGGTGGTGGAGCAGGCAGAGAAATATGGCCATTCTCAGGAACGGGAACTGGCATTTCTGATTGCGCACAGCATGCTTCATCTGTGTGGATATGATCACATGGATGATGCGGAGCGGGAAGTGATGGAACAGAAGCAGCGCGAAATCTTGGAACGGGAAGGATATCACAGATGAGAAAACAGATATGGGCCGTGATGGCGGCAGTTACCCTGATGGGTCTGACTGGATGCGCAAAGGAAGTTCACCAGCCGGTGGAAACCTCGGCTGAAGCGGAAATTACGATTGAGCCGGAGACCGGGACCATCGTAATTGAAACCGAGGCGGAGACCGAAGCTGAGCCGGAACCGGAGCCGGAGTATCCGGAAGAACGTGTGGAGGTGGATGGGAAGATCCGCAGCTACCTGACCGGGGAGATGGTTCCGGTGGAACAGGGAAACCGCAGACCGCTTGCGATCATGATGAGTAATGATAAGGCGGCTTTGCCTCAGTACGGCATCAACCGTGCCGGTGTTGTTTATGAAGCCCCGGTGGAGGCGACGATGAACCGCTATATGGCCATTCTGGAGGATTATGACGATCTGGACCGGATCGGTTCCGTACGCAGCTGCCGTACGTACTATACGTATTTCGCGCGGGAGTTTGATGCGATTTATGCGCATTTTGGGCAGAGTACCTTTGCGAAACCATACCTGAAAAACGTAGACAACATCAACGGCATTGAAGGTGTGGGCAGTACGGCTTATTACCGTTCCAGGGACAAAAAGAGCCCTCACAATGCCTATGCAAGTTTTTCCGGTATCCAGAAAGCGATTGAGAAGCTTGGGTATTCTCAGGAGTATGACAGTTCCTACCAGGGGCATTTCCGTTTTGCGGGGAGTGAACCGGTGATCCCGGAAGGGGAAGGTGTCCGGGATGCGTGGAAGGTGACACCCGGGTATCCGTTAAACAATCCCTGGTTTGAGTACCATGAGGAGGACGGTCTGTACTATCGTTACCAGTACGGCGCTCCGCACAAGGGCAGCGAAGGGCAGATCGCCGTGCGCAATATCATTATTCAGTATTGCTCGGCAGGCTACTATGCCAGCACGGCATACCGCAATATCAATGTCCACGAGGATTCCTGGGGGTACTATATTTCAGGCGGAAAGGCTCAGGATATCACCTGGAAGAAGGACGGGGAATTTGGCGTAACCCATTATTATGGAGCGGACGGTGAGGAGATCAGGCTGAATCCGGGCAAAACCTGGATCTGTATCTGCACGACAAACGATATGGGAGTGGCACAGATCGAAGGAAAACCGTGACAGAAAACTGGATAAAACAGGCAATTTGGGCAGATACTATACCTATGGAGGTCTATCAAAGATGAAAAAGTATAGTATCTGTTTCTATTTATTTTTGGCAGTCAGCTGTGTCTGCATGGTGATCGGATATGCAGCCGTGCGGTATGAACGGAAAGATCCTGCCCGTCCGGCATCGGAGGCGGTTCGCACGGAGGAGAGCACAGAGGGAGAGCAGCTTGCGGCTAATCAGGAGCAGGTGATTCCAAAGCTGGGGGAGCAGGAACAATACTGCCTGATGTCAGAAAACGGTTTTCTGCTGGTGTATTCGAAAGAACGGGAGGATGTCTGTCTTTATACCCATATGCCGCTTCTGGATTTTCCTCAGGAGGAACAGGACAGGCTGCGGGAAGGGATCTGGTTTCCTTCCATGATCGAGGTGTTTCAGTATCTCGAATCCTTTACAAGTTGAGTATAATAAGCTGAGTGTGGAAATAAAGGTCTTGAAAAGAAGGGAAAAATATGCTTGAATAAGATAACAAACGATAACATGACGGAGGTAGACGTGAAAAGACAGGTTTTGATCATTGGCGGTGGTGCTTCCGGCCTTACAGCGGCGATTGCGGCAGCCAGAGAGGGGGCGGAGGTAACCATACTGGAGCACATGGACCGTGTGGGGAAGAAGATTCTTTCTACGGGAAACGGACGCTGCAATCTGACGAATCTGGACATGCGGGAAGAGTGTTACCGCAGCAGTCAGAAGCAGTTTCCGATGCAGGTGCTGGGTCAGTTTTCTGTCCGGGATACGCTGGCCTTTTTTGATGAGATTGGAATTATAACGAAAAATAAGGGAGGATACCTGTACCCCAATTCGGAGCAGGCCTCTTCTGTGCTGGATGCGCTTCGGCTGGAGACAGAGCACCTGGGGGTTCGTGTCGTGACGTCGTGCCAGGTGCGGAAGATTCGAAAGACAGGCAGACAGGACTTCCTGGCAGAAACAGATCAGGGAACGTTTGCCGGACAGAGACTGATTCTGGCATGCGGATCCAAGGCAGCTCCGGTGACCGGATCGGACGGAAGCGGATATGTCCTGGCAAAATCCATCGGACATCATGTGATCCAGCCGCTTCCGGCTTTGGTGCAGCTTCGGTGCGAAGGCCGGCATTTTAAACAGCTGGCGGGAATCCGCTGTGAGGCGGCACTTCGGCTGGAGGCAGACGGGAAGGTCGCTGCGAGGGAAGAAGGCGAGCTGCAGCTGACAGACTATGGGATCTCCGGTATTCCTACGTTTCAGATCAGCCGCTACGCTTCTGTGGCGCTGGCAGAAGGAAAACGAGTGTCCGTTTTGATTGATTTTCTTCCGGCAAAAGATCTGGAAGAAACGAGACATTGGATCCGTCAGAGAGCGAAGCAACTGGGGTATCGCAGCTGCGGGGATTTTCTGACCGGCGTGATTAATAAGAAGCTGGCGGGCGTTCTCCTTAAGTTGTCCGGCATCACTTTGGACACACCGGTCAGTCAGGTGAAGCTGGCAGTATGGGAACGGCTGGTGAAGCAGCTGAAACAGTTTGAGGCTGTTGTGACGGAGACCAATTCCTTCGAGCAGGCTCAGATCTGCTGCGGCGGAGTGGACACCCGTGAGGTTCGGCCGGAATCTCTGGAATCGAAGCTGGTTCCCGGACTTTATCTGGTCGGTGAGCTTTTGGATGTGGATGGTATCTGCGGCGGATATAATCTGCAGTGGGCCTGGTCCACCGGTATGCTTGCGGGATCCTCTGCGGCAAAATAAGATTTATGGAAATCTATAGAAAAGAGAACGATAATTTATGATACGAGTCACTCAGTTGAAGCTTCCGGCGGATCACACACCGGATGATATGAAAAAGAAAATTGCAAAACTGCTGCGGATTGCTCCGGATGCTGTCCGGGCGCTTCACATTCGCAAACAGTCTCTTGATGCCAGAAAGAAGCCGGAGCTGTTTTACAGTTATACGGTGGATGTAGAGACGGCTGTGGCGGAGGAGTCTGTGGTACATAAGGCAAGGAATCCGCAGGTTGCCATCTTTCAGGAGAAGCCGTATCGCTTTCCTGAGTATGGGACAGAACCCTTGACGGAACCGCCGGTGATCATCGGAAGCGGACCTGCGGGATTATTCTGCGGTCTGATGCTGGCAAGACACGGCTATCGGCCGTTGCTTTTGGAACGTGGCGAGGATGTGGATGCCCGCAGAAGAAAGGTGGATCGCTTTTGGGAAACCGGAGAGCTGGATGTGCGTTCCAATGTCCAGTTCGGGGAAGGCGGAGCAGGAACCTTTTCCGACGGAAAACTCAATACGCTGGTGAAGGACCCGCTGAAGCGCAACCAGCTGGTGCTGGAGATATTGCATGAATTCGGAGCCGGGGATGAGATCCTTTACCAGAACAAACCGCATATCGGTACGGATGTATTGTCCGACATTGTGAAAAGGATTCGTGAAGAGATCATCCGGCTGGGCGGAAGAGTCCGGTTTGGCTGTCAGGTGACAGATCTTCGTATTGAGCAGGGGCAGGTCACTGGTGTGGTGACAGAGCAGGGAGAAACGATTCATTCCCGCGCCGTGATTCTGGCGATCGGACACAGTGCCAGAGATACCTTTGAGATGCTCTATGCGCGTGGCGTACCCATGGACAGCAAGTCCTTTGCGGTTGGTCTGCGGATTCAGCATCCGCAGAAGCTTATCAACCAGTCCCAGTATGGTCGGGAGGAAGTCGGAGCC
>JALFHZ010000226.1 GCA_022776445.1 Lachnospiraceae bacterium | reverse complement strand
CATTGGTAATGCAGAAATTGCCGTAACTAATAAAACACCGATTTCCAAAGAAACCATCGATCAATGTCCGAATTTAAAGGCAATCGCACTTCTTGCCACCGGATATAATGTCGTCGATTACAATTATGCAAAAGAAAAAGGCATTCTGGTTATGAACGTTCCTTCTTACGGAACACAAATTGTTGGCCAGTATGCTGTAGGACTTCTTCTGGAAATCTGTTCTCACTATGCATACCATGACCAGACTGTAAAAGAAGGCAAATGGGAAAAGAATCCAGACTGGTGCTACTGGGATTATCCAATGATTGAACTATACGGACAAACTGCTGGTATTATTGGTCTTGGCAGAATTGGCCAAGCAACTGCAAAAATTCTGCATGCGATGGGAATGAACGTAATTGCATATGATCATTATGAAAATGAAGCATGCAAAGAGTATGCAAGCTACGTGAATCTGGATACTTTGTTTGCAAAATCAGATGTGATTTTCCTGCACTGTCCTCTGTTCCCAAGCACCGAGGGAATTATTAACAAGAAGAACATCGAGAAAATGAAGGATGGGGTCATCATCATCAATAACAGCCGAGGACCATTAATCGTTGAGCAGGATCTGGCAGATGCACTCCTGTCCGGTAAAGTTTATGCCGCTGGTCTGGATGTTGTATCAACAGAACCAATTAAAGGGGACAACCCTCTGTTGACTGCACCAAACTGCATTATTACCCCTCATATTGCCTGGGCAGCAAAAGCATCCAGACAACGAATCATGGATACTGTTGTTGACAATATCAAGGCATTTATGGACGGCAAACCGGTGAATGTCGTTAATCTGTAATGTTTTCTGAATAATGAAAAAAGAATCGCCAGAACCGACATCTGCTGGAACTGGCGATTCTTATATTCTTTCACTTACAGCGCCCGCGGCAGATTCCATTTATAATGGCGTGCCAGAACGCGGATCACCACCACCAGAACCGCACTGATCACGACAGCAATCTCAGCCCGCATCACATCCAGAAGCCAGACGTAACTGACCGCGCCCGCCAGAGACGCGCAGGCATAGATGTGCTTTTTCAGCACACCCGGTGTCTCTCCTGCCATGATGTCACGCAGGATGCCGCCGCCGACGCCGGTAATCACACCCAGAAAAATCATCAGGAAATGATATTCCCCGAACCCATGCTCAATCGCCGTGTCGATTCCCACCACGGTAAACGCTCCGAGCCCGATGGCATCCAAAAGATTCATCGCACGCTCATAAGCCACAGATTCCAGAACCGCCATCGAAATCTGTCGGAACCGCACAACCAGAAACAGCACCATCACTGACAGAAATGCCGCCAGCACATAAACCGGATTCACAAACAGCGCCGGCGGAGTATTCCCGATCAGCAGGTCACGGGTCATCCCGCCGCCGACCGCCGTAATGACACCAAGCACAACAATGCCGAGCAGATCCAGATTCTTTTTGATCGCCACCATCGCACCGGAACAGGCAAACGCAATGGTCCCGATAATTTCAACAATAAAAAACACCGATATCTCGTTCACTTCTTTTCCCCCCATCCATGAATCTCTAATCATAGTATAGCACCCTTCTTTGTTTGTCAATGCAGGAAACTATGGACTTTTCACCGGGAAACAACTACAATAAAACCATCCGATATTTCACAGAAAGGATTCGATACAACCATGAAATTACTACATGTTACACTTGGAATTCTCTGTGCCTTTGCACTGATGATAATCCTGTTCATTACCTCCATTGAGGCGGTCACTTACTGGACTCCCGGTTATTATGAGAAAGAATATGAAAAATATCACGTGCTCGATGATGTCCACATGGAGATGGATGACCTTCTTGATGTAACAGAGGAGATGATGGCCTACTTGAGAGGCCGGAGAGACGATCTGCACGTACCGACGATTGTGGACGGACAGCCGAGGGAATTTTTCAATGAACGGGAAATCGCTCACATGGAAGATGTCCGCGGACTCTTCCTCGGTGCCATCGCGATCCGCCGTGCCTGCCTCGCGGTCCTGGCGTTAAGCCTCGGGCTTCTGGTGGTCCTGAAAGCCGATGTGAAGCGGCTTCTGCCGAAAACCATCTGTGTCGGCACCGTATTGTTTTTCGCGGTCCTGGCCGTCCTCGCCGGAATCATATCCACAGATTTTACAAAATACTTTATCATTTTCCACAAAATCTTCTTCAGCAATGACCTGTGGATGCTGGATCCGTCCACTGATCTGTTGATAAACATTGTCCCGGAACCGTTTTTTGTGGATACAGCCACACGCATCGGCATCACCTTCGGCATTTCCGTCGCCGCGGTGTTCCTTCTGTGCGCAGTGCTGATTCTCCATTCCCGGCGCCGCGGGACAGGCCATCGGTAATCCGACCGGCACACCTTCAGAAAGGGGGCAGACTTCATGAAACTGCATACATGGTTCAGACAACTGCTTCTGCTGCCCGCTGCCTTTCTGCTGGCCGGCTGCTACGCCAAATCCGCTCCGCTTCCTGCCCTGTCTTCGGATCTGGTCGTTTATACCTGTCTGGATACAGACATCAGTGAACCGGTGATTCGGGAATTTCAGGAAAGAACCGACAGGATCATCGAGGTAAAAACAGGAACCGTTCAGGAACTGGAGCGCCTGCTGCAAAACAACCGTATTTCTGAAACCTGTGATGTTGTCTTCGGAATCAGTGCGGATGCTCTGAACCAGTACCGGGAGTTCTGGATGCCTTATCAGAGTCCCTGTGCGGATGCTCTTTCCTCGGAATTTCATGATCCCGCATATCTCTGGACTGGATTTTCCGCAGTGCCGTCCGTCATTCTATACAACACCCGGGTAGTCACTTACCGGGAGGTTCCGACAGACTGGAACAGTCTGCTGGAGCCGCGCTGGAAAGGCCGCATCGCAATGGCGGATCCGACAGTATCGCCTGCTTCTGCAGCGGCTCTGACCAGCGCCGCGAACGCTTCTGATGATCCGAAGCGCTATCTCACACAGCTGGCAGAGAATCTGGACGGTATGATTTTTACGGAGCAGGAGCAGGTGCTGAAAGCCATTTCTGACGGAGTCTGCTCGGTAGGCATCTGCCCGGAGTCCAAAGCAGAGCAGCTGCGCAGACAGAATCTGGATATTGATTATATCTACCCGGCAGACGGAACCTGTCTGCTTCCGAACGGCACTGCCATCGTCAGCGGCTGCGCACACCCGGAAGCAGCGGCAGAATTTCTTGATTTTACCATCCGTACTGATACCCAGAGGATTCTGCTTTCCCATATGAACCAGAGATCTGTGCGCAGAGATCTCCCGCTTCCCGCCGGACTTCCCGCAGCCGATCTTCTGCCTTTGGCAGACATGGATTATGAACGCTTTTCCGTTCTTCAGTCCCGGACGCTGGACACCTGGAACCTGCTTTTTACCTCACCCAGAGGAGGTGACGGCACATGAATACCCTGCGTAATCTCCCATTCAAGTTTCGCATTTTCTTCGGCTGTCTGATTGCAGCTGTGATCCCGCTGCTGTTTACAGCTGTCCTGACCACACGAATCTATGACGCCTCCTTCAGCCATCAGACTCTACAGGAGGGACAGAAACATCTGCAGCAGATCAGCGAACGGCTGCAGCAGATGTTCACGCTCTGCACGGATTCCTGTCACGATCTGAACAAAGACGGGACCGCCGCCTGGAGTCTGATTGACAACAATACCATCGACATCCGGAAGGATCTGTATCTGTCCCTTTATCAGGCCGTACAGGACACCTCCGGTTATGCTCAGTTCAGCGTCTATGACGCAGGCGGAAAACTCCGGTTTTCCACAGACCACACCCATTCCCCCGCCGCTTCTCTGCCGCTGTACTGGGGACTTTTGCGCAAGGTACCCGACAAGCCGGAGCTGATCTTCGCCAAAGCCGATCCGGTTTTCCGCTCCTCTTCGGACATCCTCCTTCAGGCTGCATATCCGCTGGAAAATTCCCACGGCGCCAGAATCGGATACCTGGTGCTGGACTTCACGCGGGACAGTCTGGATCGCCTGCTCGGTGTATTCTCCTCCGACAAGGATACGCTGGTTCTGCTGGATTCGTTTCAGAACCTGATCTACTGTTCCAGACCGGACTTAAACGAGGAAGAGCTGCAGCAGGTTCTGAACGGCACCGCACGTCAGTCAGATGCCCGGTACCAATATCTCTGGCTTCGTGAACCGCAGTCCGGCTACTACCTGCTTCTTCAGAAAGCTTCCCCGGTCAGCGTCTCCGCGCTCCACACCATGCAGACCATCACCATGCTCCTGGCGCTCTTCTGTCTCGGAGTCTGTATACTGATTTCCATTCTGCTGAGCCGCAGTATCGCGCAGCCGATCAGCGCACTGGACCTCGCCATGCAGAAGGTCAGAAATGGCGATCTCTCCGTCCGCATCTATACGAACTGTCGGGACGAACTGGGACGTCTGAGCGAAAGCTTCAACCGTATGACCCGGGAATTGAAAGAGAATCTGGAACTGCAGGTTCAAAAACAGAAGGATCTCAACGAAACCAGTCTGAAGCTGTATCAGACACAGCTGAACCCGCATTTCCTCTACAATACGCTGGACACGATCAAATGGAATGCAAAAATCCACCAGAATCCCGACATCCCGATTCTGGCAGAAAATCTGGCTTTTATTCTGCGCAGAAGCATTTCCGCAAAACCTTTTATCACGCTTTCCGAAGAGCTGGACACCATACACAACTATATCGAAATTCAAAAAATCCGTTTTGCCGGACGTTTTCTCTACGAAACCGAGGTGCCGGACCAGCTGGAAAACTGCCTGGTACCCAAAATGATCCTGCAGCCGCTGGTTGAAAATGCGATTCTTCATGGTCTGGCAGACTGCGAAAACGGCTATATCTGCATTTTTGCCCAGCAGTCAGAAGACCGCCTTCTGAAAATCACCGTAACCGACGACGGCTGCGGAATGAACGCGGAAATGCTGGCATGGCTCAACAGCCGGGAACCGGAGCAGCGCGCCGGTCACGTGGGGCTGTTCAATGTTATTCAGATTTTAAAGCTTTACTACGGCCAGGAATATGGTCTGAGCGCCGCCTCCGCTCCCGGAGAAGGCACTGCCGTCACCATTACCCTGCCGCTTGAAAGGAGTGACGCTTCCCATGTATAAAGTCATCGTTATTGAAGATGAAACGACCGTCCGCCGCGGGATTGTTCTCACAACCAACTGGGCCGCCTTAAACTGTATGGTGGCCGGAGAAGCAGCAAACGGAGAGGAGGGCATTGACCTGATCAGCCGTCTCGCCCCCGATATCGTTGTCACCGATGTCAAAATGCCGCGCATGGACGGTGTAGAAATGATTACAAAACTGCGCCAGGCCGGCTGCCGCTCCAGTTTTATCATTCTCACCGCTCACAGTGATTTCAAATACGCGCAGAGCGCTCTTCGCCTTGGTGTCAGCGATTATCTTCTGAAACCGCTCAAAGACGGAGATCTAGAACAGGCAATCCTGACTCTGCTTCAAAAGAAAGGTGAAATACCTGCTGCCGCCAGACAATCTCATACCGATGGGGAACCGGCCATTTTCCGCTTCCAACCGGATGCCCCCGCCAAAAATCCTTACGTGGAAGCTGCGATTCAGTTTATACGCAACCATTACCGGGAAGACATCACAATCAGCACCGTGGCGCGGGATCTGGAAATCAGTGAAGGATATTTAAGCCGCATGTTCAAAAAAGAGACCGATTACACCTTCACCAATTACCTGATTTATTACCGGCTGCGCCTCGCCATGACCCTCTTAAAGGATCCCCGCGTCAAAGTATACGAGGCAGCCGATCAGACCGGCTACTCCGATACCGCATACTTCAGTGCGCAGTTCAAAAAGATTGTCGGCCTTTCCCCATCAGAATACCAGAACAGATATGGGCGCATTCCTGTCTAGTTTGATAATGGTGCAGCCATTCACGCAGGCAGTTACTCAAAAGGATGCAATCATGCAATATCTCCAGATCCAGACCATGATCACCCTTATTATTGAATCAAAATATAACGATGCGTTAAAACTGACTCTGAGCATCCAGCGTATACTGTACATAGAAAGCTGCGCCGTTTACCAACGCGTCCTCATCCAGGTCAAAACGCTCATGATGCAGCGAATAACAGCAGTCCTTTTCCTCATTCCGGCATCCCACAAAGGCATACACGCCGGGGAACTGCTCCAGAAAATAGGCAAAATCCTCACCGCCGGGCGTACCGGCAAATTTGATCAGCCCCTCTTCTCCCAGAATCTTTCTTACCGATCCTGCCGCAATCTCACTGCAGCGCTCATCATTGATGGTAGCCGGAATATCGGCATAATAATCGAATTCATAGGATGCTCTGTATGCCTCGCAGGTATTTTTAATGACACGTTCAATCATTCCCGGCAGTTCCTTCTGAAGCTGCGGATTGAACGTGCGCACGGTTCCGCTCAGTTCTGCTGTTTCCGCAAAAATATTAGCCATCGTTCCCGAATGGAAAGTGCAGATACTTACCACCACCGTATCCATGGGGCTGGTCTCTCTGCTGGCAATACTCTGAAGCGCATCCACCACCTTCGCTCCCACATAGATCGGATCGACCGCGTACTGAGGCATCGCGCCGTGACCGCTCTTTCCGATAATTTTAATATTCATAAAGGCTGCAGAGGTATATCGGGGGCCTGGATCTACAGAGATGGTTCCACAGGGCAGCTGTGGAAAAATATGCATTCCCGCAACGGTGTCCAGTTTT
>JALFHZ010000210.1 GCA_022776445.1 Lachnospiraceae bacterium | reverse complement strand
CATTGCCATATATCTGTATTTTAACACAGCACTATGTTTCCGACAATGAAAAGGCAAAAGAAGTTTCTTATCTTTACTAAAAAACACAAAGAGGCTACGACTCATACAAGCCACAACCTCTCTGTAGAAAACCACTTATTGCCTGACAAAACTTTTCCTTTTTTTCAAATATCTTTTTTCACCTGCCGCACCAGCTTTCTCCGAATCACCACATAGCAAACCACATGCGCCGTAAACGTAATCGTCCAGGACACAATATAGGACAGATACAGCGTCTGCAGCGTCCGGTTCATCGCAAATACCGTAAAAATCCAGACCACACGGAATGCACACGCTCCGGTCAGGGATACCAGCATCGGCACGATCGAACATCCCATACCTCTCAGTCCGCCGACCATCGTATCCATCAAGCCACATACGAAATACGGCCCACAGATCAGCTTCAGACGATTCATCCCAAACTGAATCACTTCCGGATCAGAAGAATAGATGCCCAACAGCTGCCGCCCCATCAAGACGGCACCTCCGCCCATAACAAGGCCAACCAGTGTCACCAGCCCCAGACAGTACAGCAGAATCTTCGTCATGCGCTTAAACTTACGCGCACCGTAGTTCTGGCTGCTAAAGCTCAAAGCCGTCTGATAAACCGCATTCATTGCAGTATAGACGAAACCTTCAATATTCGCGGAAGCAGTATTGCCCGCCATCGCCACGGAACCAAACGAGTTGACGGAAGACTGGATCAGTACATTGGAGATCGAAAAAATCGCTCCCTGAAACCCTGCTGGAAGACCGATCTTCGCGATCATGGCAGCACGGGACGGAACAATCCGCAGCTGTTCCAGCTTCAGACGATACGGCGCATCCGTGCGAATCAGACACTGGACAATCAGCCCGGCAGAAATACACTGGGAAATCACCGTTGCCAAAGCAACACCTGCTACCCCCATGGAACAGCCGATGACAAAAAACAGATTCAGGATCACATTGACAATACCGGCTGTCAAAAGATAATAAAGTGGACGCCTGGTGTCTCCCACCGCTCTCAGAATCGCACTTCCGAAATTATAAACCAGCGTAGCCGGCATTCCGACAAAGAATATCTTCATATACAAAGCTGAGAGAGGCAGGACATCGTCCGGCGTACCCATCAGTTCCAATAGCGGGTCTGCCAGTGTCACACCCACAACAATCAGAAACACACCACTGCAGGCAGCCAGAAGCATCGCCGTATGTACGGTTTCCTCCAGCTCCCGCAGTTTCTGGGCACCGTAAAACTGTGCCACCAGAACATTCGCACCCACAGACAACCCGATAAAGACATTGACCAGAAGGTTGATCAGCGCTGAAGTGGAACCGACAGCCGCCAGAGATTCACTCCCCGCGAATCTTCCCACTACCACAATATCCGCTGCATTAAACAAAAGCTGCAGAATGCCGGACAAGATTAACGGCACCGCAAAGATTACGATTTTCGTGAATAACGGACCATTGCACATGTCCATCTCATAGTTTTTTGATGCTTGCTTTTGTAATCCCATAACCCCGATTTTCACTTTCACTCACAATCAAAATTACTTCCTTCCGAACAAAACGGATCATCCGAAACAGGAAGCGTATCATACTATAGCACGTTTCCCGGACAACTGCAATGGTCATTTTCTCTGAAACTTATTCCTGATGGCTGACCCGATAAACCTCATCCACAATCCGTTCCATTGCATTCAGTATCTTTTCATAACCGGTACAGCGGCACAGATGTCCGGAGATCAGTTTTCTGAGTTCCTCCCGGTTGTATTTTTTGCCGGTTCCCACGATCTCAACCGCACTCATGATCAGCCCCGGCGTGCAGAACCCGCACTGGACTGCCGCTTCTTCGATGAAAGCCTTCTGAATCGGAGACAGTTCCCCATTTGGCCCTTTTAGCCCTTCCACCGTCATAATACTTTTTCCGTCCGCCCACATCGTCAGATAGATACAGCTGTCAATTGCCTCTCCATCCACCAGCACCGTACAGGCACCGCACTCTCCTACTTCGCAGCCTTTTTTCACCGAAGTCAGCCCCAGACGGTTTCTCAGGGTATCAAGCAAAGACTCCCGGTCATCTACTGCCAGTTCCTGCTCTTTTCCGTTTACTTTCATATGAATAATCTTAAGCATGGATGACACCTCCCGCTCTCTCCACTGCCGCCACAAACCCGCGTTTCGCAAGTTCTTCAATCAACTGCAGACGAAATTCTTTCGATGCTCTCCAGGAAGTACGGGGATTGACTTCCGTCAGTGCAGTTTTTGCAAACCGGCTCACAGCTTCCCGGTCATTCACTTCGCATCCTTTCAACAGTTCTTCTGCTTTTCTGCAGCGCAGCGGAGTCGGTCCTGCAACGCCGTATCCCAAACGGACATCTGCTACCCGTTTTTTGTCTTCCGTAAGCTTCACCCGTACTGCACATCCGAGTGTCGCAATCTCCATGGCTTTCCGCTTGCCATATTTGATATACTGCCCGTACCATCCCTCATCAGCTTCTTTGTGGATGATGAAATATTTGCAGACCTCGCAGCGGTCACGTACAGTCCTGCCAGGTCCGGTATAGAACTCATGAATCGGTACCTTCCGTTCTCCTTCCGGTCCCTCCAGTACCAGTTCCGCCTCCAGCGTCCACATGGTAGATGCAGAATCCGCCGATGTGGCACCGTTGCAGATATTTCCGCCGATCGTGCCCATGTTGCGGATCTGCGGACCGCCGACCGTATCTACGGCCTCCCCCAGCATCGGAATATATTTTTGAATCAGAGGATCGTTGGTGATATGGGTAAACGCAGTTCCGGCACCAATCCGGATATCTCCGTTTTCCAAAAGGCTGACCCCCTTCAATTCACGGATATTATGGATGGACACCAGAGACCGTCCGGCATCTTTGCCCTCCCGCACACGGATCAATACATCGGTTCCGCCGCTGATGATCTGCGCATTCGGGTCTCTGACGAGCGCATCAATGGCATCTTTGACGCTTTTCGCCTCATAAAATGATGAAATATCAAACATAATGACCCTCCCTCCTATATCAATCCCTGTTCTTTGAATTTTTCAATCAGACGCTGTGCGGTCATCGGCGCTGTATTCATATGTACACCTGTCGCATGCAGTATCGCATTGCGGATGGCCGGAGCTACCGGAATCGCCGGAGGCTCTCCCAGCGCCTTATTGCCAAACGGTCCGGTCGGGTCATGTTTAACCACAAACTCCACCTTCAGATCCGGCACATCCATAGCCGTCGGGATCTTGTAGTCCAGCAGATTATCATTGAGCACTCTTCCGGTCTTTTCATCCACCAGCATTTCCTCGGAAAGCCCGAATCCCAGACTCATGCTCATGCCTCCGTGTACCTGCCCCTTCGCCGTCTCCGGGTTGATCAGCGTCCCGGAATCATGTACATTGATGATATCCTTCACTGTCACAAGCCCCAGCGGCATATCCACTTCCACATCCACAAAACAGCAGCCGGATGCAAAGGTATTGCTCTTGCACTGGTGCGTCACTTCCGCAGTAATATGAACCGAGCGATCCAGCGAATAAAATGCCACCTCGGCTACCACTGCCACATCAAACAGGATTGGATTTCCTCCATGTACCACCACCTGATTATCCACAAGATCCAGCATATCTTCTGTAATCTCTTCCCCTTCCTGAAGCCCCAGTACCTCACGCACATCCGCTGCCGCCTTCTTCACCTGCTCCGCGTATACGGTTTTGGAAATATCGGTCACGTCATGGTTCAGCATATATGCTGCATATTCCAGAATTCTGCGGCGCAGTTCTTCCCCGCATGCCTTACATGCCATACCGGATACATAGGTCTGTCTGGAAGCATACGCTCCTGTATCAAACGGTGTCGTATCCGTATCCTGTGTGGAAACAATATAAATCCGATCAAACGAAATTCCCGTGGTCTCAGCAGCCATCTGCGTAAACACCGTATCTGCCCCCTGGCCGATCTCTGTCGCACCCATAAAGAGCTGGATCGAACCATCCTGGTTCAGTACCATGCGAGCCGATGCCGTCTCCAGGGAAATCGGATAAACCCCGCTCTTGTAGATGAACATTGCCATGCCGACCCCCCTCCGGACCGGTCCGGTCTGATTGGCATACAACTTCCGCTTCTCATCCCATCCAATGTATTCCCTGCCGCGCCGGATACACTCCTCCAGACCGTAAGAATGAAATGCGATACCGTTAGACGGATCCACATAGTCGCCCTGCACTCCATTTTTCAGCCGGAATTCCAGCGGATCCATATCGATCGCAGCCGCCATATCGTCTGCCTGGCACTCGGTAAACCATACCGCCTGCGGGATTCCATACGCCCTCATGGCTCCTGCGGTCGGCGAAGACGTATAAACCGTGGAACAATCCACTTCTGTGCCAAGCTCATCCCGGTACAGTCCCTTATACACATTGCCGCAGTTTGCACAGATCGCATGACCATGAGAAGCATACGCTCCGTTATTTGCATAAGCATCCAGTTTTCTCGCCAGCAACCGGCCGTCTCTGGCCACGATGCCTTTTGTCCTACCTTCTATCGCGTGGCGCGTTCTCGTACCGTAAATCGTCTCTTCCCGGCTGATCTCAAGGCGCACCGGACGACCGCCCACCGCCATCGTCATAAACGCATTCAGCGGTTCGTACAGGACATCCTGCTTATTGCCGAATCCTCCGCCGATATACGGTTTGATGATCCGCACCTTGCCGATATCGATGCCAAGCGCCTGCGCCACACATCTTCTCACAATATGCGGAATCTGCGTTGAGGAGGTAACCGTTACCTTCCCGTTCACATCCACGTATGCCCAGGACACAGGAAGCTCAATATGGCAGTGGGAAATCCGCGGAGTATAATACGTATCCTCCAGCACCACGATATTCTCTTCCCCGTACTGTTCCTTTGCTTCCTGCAGTCCCTGTTCAAATGTAAAATCCGGACGTCCCATCGTCAGATGCGAATGCACAATCACATTATCCCTGCGGATATCCGGATGAAGCGGGGTTGCCCCCTCCTTCATGGCAGCTTCCACCGTCACAATCGGCTCATACTCCTCATATTCCACCTGAATCAGACTTGCCGCCTGTGTGGCTGCCACTTCCGTTTCTGCAATGACGGCTGCAATATCGTCCCCGTACAGACGCACGCGCTGATTCAGAATCTTCCGGTCGCAGATATCCTGATGCTTCAGTTCCGTACTCCAGGGATGGCCGGCTGTCGGATACTGACAGTCCGGCACATCAAAGCATGTAAGAATCTTCACAACACCTGGAACCTTCAGAGCCTTCTCCAGATCAAAGCGTTTCACCAGACCATTGGCAATGGTGGAATGCACAACTTTTCCATGAAGGATATCTTTCGGTTCCAGATCGGCTGTATATTTCGCCTCACCGGTTACTTTTCCATATGCATCGACTCGTATTTGTCCCTGACCAACCACTTTCATCCTGTACTCCTCCTTTACCATGGATCCTGGCAGGCACTGCTGCTACAGAACCACATACTTCAATATAAACAGAACGGCCAGCACATACATCAGCGGACTGATCTTTTTCTCTCCTGCTTTTCCGGTCGCAAGATTCACTACCACATAAGAAATTACACCCATGGCGATACCTTCGGAAATGCTGTACATAAACGGCATGGCTATGATTGCGATATAGGCCGGAACCGCCTCTGTAAAATCGCCAAAGTCAATTTTGGTGATGGAAGTCAGCATCAGGAAGCCGACCACAATCAGCGCCGGAGCCGTCGCAAAGGACGGGATTGCCAGAAAGATCGGTGACAGGAACAGAGAAAGTCCAAACAGCAGAGCCGATACCACAGCCGTCAGACCGGTTCTTCCGCCTTCCGCCACACCGGAAGCACTTTCTACAAAGGTTGTTGTCGTGGAAGTACCCAACACTGCACCCACGGAAGTACCAACCGCATCTGCCAGCAGCGCTCCGCGGATCTTCGGAAGCTTACCGTCCTGATCCAGCATATCCGCTTTGGACGCAACACCGATCAAGGTTCCCAGTGTATCAAACAGATCCACAAACAGGAACGCAAACATAATAATAAAGAAATTCAGATTCATGATTCCTTTAAAATCCATCTGCATAAGTGTAGGAGCCAGGCTCGGCACATGAATTCCGTTGGAAAAATCTGGAAGCAGGCTGTACATGTCCAGTTCCGGATTGACCTGATAGATGCCTGCCAGCTGACAGAGTACCCCCAGACCCCAGGTGATCAGAATTCCCCAGAGAATATTGCCTTTCACATTTTTCACCAGTAAAATTCCGGTAATCAGGACTCCGGCAAGAGCCAGAACCACAGTGATGCCGACACTGTTGAACGTTCCGTCCGCAATCGCTGCTTTAAATGAATATACGGAAACCAGAGTTGCACTGTCGACCACAATTTTTGCATTCTGCAGACCGATAAACGCGATGAAAAGGCCGATACCTACCGATACTGCATGCTTCAGATTGATCGGAATTGCGTTGAAGATGGCTTCTCTCACATTGGTCAGTGACAGCACAATGAAAATCAGTCCTTCCACAAAAACAGCCGCCAGAGCCATCTGCCAGGTATATCCCATCTGCAGCACAACCGTATAGGCGAAATAAGCATTCAGCCCCATGCCCGGTGCCAGTACAAACGGATAATTGGCAAACGCCGCCATCAGAAGTGTTGCAATCATGGATGCCAGAGCGGTTGCAGTGAAAACAGCTCCGCTGTCCATACCGGAAGCACTCAGAATACTTGGATTCACTGCCAGGATATAGGCCATCGTCATAAACGTGGTGACACCCGCCATCACTTCCGTCTTAACATCCGTATGGTTTTCTTTCAGATGAAACATTTTTTCCAGATTCATGATCTTTCCCCCTTATATGTTTTCTTCCTTACACTTTTGTTCATAAACCACAGGAATGATCTCCTGCTTTTCCACATCAATTAACCCCAGAGTATTCAGCCTCAGCTTCGGAATCACCGGCAGGCTTGCAAAAGCCAGTGTCATAAACGGATCTACGGATTCCCCTATCCCAAGTGTACGTGCCAGATGCTTCAGCTCCTCCAGCTTCTCATCCACAATCTGTACCGGTTCCTGCGTCATCAGGCCGCCGATCGGAAGCGCCAGGCTTCCAAGAACCTGACCGTCCTTTACCACAGCAAGACCTCCCCGGCAGCTGCGCACCGTATTGGCAGCCAGCACCATATCCGCATCGTTCACCCCTGCAACAATGAGATTATGGGAATCATGCGCCACACTGGTAGCAATCGCACCGGATTTCAAGCCGTACCCGTTTAAAAAGCCAATCCCGATATGCCCCGTTCCATGATGGCGCTCCATCACTGCCATCTTGATCAGATCCTGAGACACATCCACCCCCGGTGCATATCCCGCATGCTCACTCCAGGCAAATTCTGCTTTCTCTGTCAGCAGTTCATGCGGTGTCAGGCAAATGGCGCGGATTCTGGTACCTCTGCTGTCCATAGGCTGCAATGCAAAATCACGCTCGCGCACCTTACGCATCTGGAAGGATCGATAAACGCGAGGATACCGCTTTTCCAGATCCTCTGCGGTACCATCCGGTTTTGGCTCCACAGGGTAAGGTTCTTTCATTCTGCCGTTTTCAGCAGCCAGGATTCCGGATTTATATACCTGAAAGACCTTCACCTGCTCCAGATCGGAAAGCACCACCAGATCCGCCCGAAAGCCGGGTGCCACGGCTCCCCGATCTTTCAGCCCAAAATACTGTGCCGTGTGGAGTGTGGCCATTTTGATCGCCGCAATCGGATCAGCTCCCCATGCTATCGCCTCACGAATGATTCCATCCATATGGCCATATCTGACGAGATCTCCCGGATGCTTATCGTCCGTCACAAACATGCAGCGGTGATAATATGGCTCTCTGCAAAGAGGCATCAGTGCCTTCAGATTTTTTGCCGCTGTTCCTTCCCGAATCATGATCCACTGTCCTCTGCGCAGCTTTTCCAGCGCCTCCTCCGCGGAAGAACACTCATGGTCGGAACCAACTCCGGCCGTTACATAAGCATTCAGATCCTTAGCCCCGATTCCAGGCGCATGGCCATCTATGACCTTTTTATTATCCCATGCATCCCGGACTTTATCCAGAATCTCCGGATCTGCCTGTACGGTACCGTAAGCATTCATCAACTCCGCCAGACCAAGAATCCGCTCTCTCTGATAATAGCTTCTCAGCTGCTCTGCCAGAAGGACTGCCCCGGATTCATCCAGACCGGTTGCCGGAACACAGGAAGGAATCATAAACCAGACATCCAGCGGAAGATCCCGCGTCACCTCCAGCATATAATCAATCCCTTCTGTCCCTGCCACATTGGCAATTTCGTGCGGATCCGTCATCACCCCTGTTGTTCCATGCGGAACCACGGCACGGGCAAATTCCTCCGGAGAAACCATGGAGCTTTCCAGATGAATGTGTCCATCCAGAAATCCCGGGCAAATAATTTTCCCGGACAGATCAACTTCACATACTCCGTCGTAAGTCCCTATTCCCACGATGTAACCATCACTTACTGCAACATCTGCCGTCTCCAGTTCTTCTGTAAATACATTCAATACCTGTGCAGACTTCAAGACCAGAGGTGCCTGTTTCCTTCCTGCCGCAGTCAGAATCTGATTTTTCAAAAATTCCTGTCTTCCCATCATCATCCCCTCCTTATCTGCTTTCTGCATTACCGGTTCTGTTTCTGCAACACTTCCTTTCCTGACACATATTTTTCTGCGATCTCCCGGTCATCCGACAGATAACAGATTCTCTCCAGCCGTTCCCGGACGGTGTGAGATCCCAGCCGGTTCAGCCGCCTGTCGTCCAACACCACCGCATCCAGCTCGTACCCGGGTTCAAAGCTTCCCACTTTGCCGAAAAAGCTTCCACTCCCCACAGTTGCCAGATAGAAAGCCTCCTCCAGTTTCAGTGGTTTTCTGTCTTCGTCTTTCATTCTCCAGTATAATTTGGAAACCTGAATCGCATCCGTAACGGCACGAAACATGGAAATACTGCTTCCGCCTGCCACATCACTTCCCAGCCCCACCTTGAGTCCCCGCTCCAGGAATTCCCGAACCGGTGCAATTCCGGAGGAAAGATTGATATTGGACTGAGGACAATGGGCAATCCAGACTCCCCGTTCCCGGATCCGCTGCTGTTCCTTCTCATCCGAGTAGACACAATGCGCCATCACAGTCGGACAATCTTCTCCTCCAAACAGCCCAAACCGGTCATAAGCATCCCCATAAAACTCCGATTCCGGGCAAAGTGACTGCACCCACTCAATTTCTCCCGGATTTTCCGAAAGATGGGACTGCACCGGGAGATGATACTGTTTCTGGATCTGCTTCAGCCGCCGCATCAGATCATCACTGCAGCTGGGAATAAACCGCGGGGTCAGAATCGGCTGCACATTCTGAAAACGTCCGATGCACCCATCCACCCAGCGCAGGGTCTCATCCGCCGATGCCTTCGCATCCGCCTCTCTCAGAAAATCGGGACTGTTTCGATCCATATTCACCTTCCCAACCATGGTCTTCAGACCGGTGGCTTCCAGTTTTTCCATCAAAATCTCTGTTGCAGGAAGATGAATCGTTGCAAAAATACACGCCCTTGTCGTCACACTGTTTTTTAAATCATCCGTAAACAGCGTATAGGCACGCTCCGCATATGCTTCCTCCGCATAGCGTGCTTCTACCGGAAAGGTCTGCCGGTTCAGCCATTCCAGAAGCTCCATATCCATGCCCATACCGGTAAATTCATACTGCGGTGCATGCATATGAAGATCTGTCAGCCCCGGAATAACCAGGCAATCACCAAAATCATGGATTGGCACCCCCTTCCACGCATCCGGCAATTCCTTTGCCGTCCCCTGAACCACGCCGTCCTGAGCCATCAGATATCCCTGTTCCAGTACCTTTAACCGCTCCGGTTCCGCACTCCAGCAAAAATTCCCTCTCCAGACTTCCCTACCCACATCACTCTCTCCTCTCGTTTTCGCAATCACAGCATACCGAGACTCCCGCGCTGCCCCGCGGCACCTCAGCAGCAAACTTTCTCTGGCGCGGCATACACATCTTCACGGAGTGTTTTTACTTCATAACGGAAAAAACCATAAAGTAAAAAACTACCGGACAAGCCCGGTTCCGCAGTCAGATCACTGCAGAACTCATAGGGCAACTGTTTACGGTAGTTGGTAGAAACATCCATCCAATCATGGATCTATATAAGTTCTTTATCCTCACAATAGCACAAAACTCTTGCATTTGTCAATACATAATTATAAATATCTGTAAATAATCAGAGCAATCGCGACACCAATGATACTCGCCATCGTAATGCGGATCGAAAGGCCAAACGTAATGACCATCACTCCAAAATCCAGTATCAACGGCGTATTAAGCCCAAACGATTCTCCAAAATTCAACCAGGACAACCAGGCAATTCCTTCCGCCAGATTTCCCAGAAAACCACCCAAAACAATGCCGGAAAGCAACAGCAGCAAAAGTACCCAGAAGTTTTTATTTCTCATACAGTATCCTCTTTTCCTTAAACTGCTACCATTCTATCATTTTCCGGTAAATATTTCCACCAGAAAAAGCTGTTTTCCGCCATTCCGCATTACTCAGACTAGCAGCCTGTGCCATCCTTCCCATGGAGCCAACTTCTGTTCCATGACATCACGGATACGCCCCTCCTCTTCCGGGGGCGCCGACCATGCCATCCCGCATCCGGCTGTGATCTCACGCGGCACCGGAATCAGCCTTCCGGGAATTCCGTTCTCCTTAAAAAACCGCTCTGCAGCAATCGCCTGAGCCGTGGTATGAAACGTAATCACCAGTCTCATCGTTTTCACTCTCATATGCCTGCTTCCTCCGCCAGCTCTCGTACGGCCCGTATGGCACTCTCCACCTCTTCCCGCGTGTTGCTGTGAGAAAAACTGAAACGGACGGCACCCTGATCCGCCGTACCGAACGCCTCATGCATGAGCGGTGCACAATGCGCCCCGGAACGGGTCAGGATTCCATAGTGCTCTGCCAGTTCATCCGCGACTTCTCCGGAATCATACGCTCCGATATTCAGTGACACAATCGGCGCACGCAGCCTGCTCCGATCCGTAAAATCCCCCAGAATCCGTACCCTGTTAATCGCGGAAACCCCATCATAAAACTGCCACATGAGCGCCAGTTCCTGTGCACGGAGCCGCTCCATTCCCTGTTCTTTCAGATATCCGAGCGCCGCATGAAGACCCGCGATTCCATGGCTGTTTAAGGTACCTGCTTCCAGAGCCGTCGGCATCTCCTCCGGATGTACCTTTCGGTAACTCTGAACCCCGCTTCCGCCCATCAGAAGCGGCCGGATCTTCAGTCCTTTTCGTACACAGATACCGCCGGTTCCCTGTGGTCCCAAAAGGCTTTTATGCCCGGTAAAACACACCACATCCACATGCATTTCCTGCATATCAATGGGCAAAACCCCGGCTGTCTGAGACGCATCCGCGATCAGAAGGATCCCGTGTTTTTTGCAGATTTCCCCGACTGCACTCAGGTCATTGGCGTTGCCGGTCAGATTGGAAGCATGCGTACAGACCACCGCCCTCGTATCCGGACGAATCGCCGCCTCCAGTTCTGCAAGGCTGATATTTCCACTGGAATCCGCCGGAAGAATGGTCAGTTTTACCCCCTTGCTCTCCATGAAATACAGTGGGCGAAGGACCGAATTGTGCTCCATCTGTGTTGTAATCACATGGTCTCCCGGTTCAAAAATTCCCTGTATGGCAATGTTCAGGCTCTCTGTGGAATTGGCTGTAAATGCCACCTGTTCCGGGCTTTCTGCTCCAAACAGTTCCGCCAGACGCATTCTCGTATCATAAATGATCCGCGCCGCATCCAGAGAAGCTTCATGCACTCCGCGTCCGGCATTGCCCAGCTGCTGCATGGCGGAAAGAACCGCTTCCATGACACAGGCCGGCTTGTGCAGAGTCGTTGCCGCGTTATCAAAATAAATCATCTTCGTACCTCACCAAATACCCGTCACAGGAGTCCGTCCGGTTCATTTCAGCCGCACACAAAACTGCTGTTTTTCCACGACAGTTCCAATGATTCCATATTCCGTATCCAGTCCCTGCTGCGCAAAATCCCGCATGATGTCCGCAGCTGTGTCCGGAGCCGCGCTGATCAGAAGTCCGCCGGAGGTCTGCGGGTCAAAGAAAATGTCCTGCAGATATTCTTCCGTCTCTCCTACATCCACCCGCGCTCCGGCAAATGCACGGTTTCGGTATGCGCCTTCCGGAATGAGTCCCATCTTTGCATACTCCGGTGCCGCCTCCTGAATCGGCAGCGCCGACACATTCAGTTCAATCGTCACGCCGCTTCCTTCCGCCATCTCGATGCTGTGCCCGGCAAGCCCGAAGCCGGTCACGTCGGTACAGCTGTGAATCTCATAACGCTCGATCACATGCTTCGCTTTTTTGTTCAGCGTAGTCATCACGCGAATGACTTCCGCTTCTGCCTCCTTCGATGCCAGTTCTGCCTTGACAGCCGTATTGACAATCCCGGTTCCAAGAGGTTTGGTCAGAATCAGTACATCGCCCGGTTTCGCCCCACAGTTCTTGAAAACCCGGTCCGGATGTACGAAGCCGGTCACACTGAGCCCATATTTCGGTACATCGTCCTGAATGGAATGCCCGCCCGCAAGCACGGCACCTGCCTCCTTCACCTTATCCGCTCCGCCCCGAAGAATCTCGCCAAGGAACTTCGGATTCACACAATTCGGCCACGCCACGATATTCAGTGCCACCTTCGGCTCTCCGCCCATCGCATAAATGTCACTGAGCGCGTTGGCTGCCGCCACCTGCCCGAACACATACGGATCATCCACCATCGGCGGAAAGAAATCCAGCGTCTGAATCAGGGCCACATCCTCCGAAACCCGGTAGATTGCCCCGTCATCCGAGGTCTCAATTCCCACCATCAGATTCGGATCTTCAAATTTCGGAAGGGTCTCCAGAATCCCCGCCAGTGTTCCAGGCCCGATCTTCGCGGCGCAGCCTGCCGTATGCGTCATACTGGTCAAACGTACTTCTTCATCCGGTATCATTTCCTTCTATTCCTCCAATTCCTTCATCGTATTCTACCGACAAGTATACCATATTCCACTGGACAAGACCACCATAAGTGCTTATAATGAATTTTTATAAATGACCGTAATAAGGAGGTTCTCATGAATCCATACAGCGAAAAAGCACGCGCATATTTTCTGGAAGGCTACAACTGCTCCCAGTCCGTCCTTCTGGCATTTCACGAGGAACTGCACCTGAGTCCGGAACTGGCTGCCCGCATGGCATCCTCCTTCGGAGGCGGTATGGGACGCCTCCGCGAGGTATGCGGCGCCGTCAGCGGCATGTTTCTCGCCCTTGGGCTTCTGGACGGCTACAGCGATCCCCAGGATCAGGATGGCAAGAAGGCGCAGTATGCCCTGATTCAGGAGCTGGCAGAAGCATTCCGGGAACAAAATCACAGCATCCTGTGCCGGGAACTGCTCGGCCTGGATCATCACTCCGATACTCCGACCCCGTCCGCACGGACAGCCGAATATTATCAGCAGCGCCCCTGCGCAGATCTGGTGGCCGATGCCGCTGAAATCCTCGGTGAATGGCTGATCAACAAAAACTGCAGCCGCTGAAACGTAAGAAAGCAGATGTCTGATC
>JALFHZ010000195.1 GCA_022776445.1 Lachnospiraceae bacterium | reverse complement strand
AACGAATGAATGTAATCTAAATTTTAAAATGGAGGAAATGAAAATGGCAAAGTTAACCACCGCAGAGTTTATCGAAGCTATCAAAGAGTTATCCGTATTAGAGCTGAACGAGTTAGTAAAAGCATGTGAGGAAGAGTTCGGTGTATCCGCAGCAGCAGGCGTTGTAGTTGCAGCAGCAGCTGGCCCGGCTGAGGCAGCTGAAGAGAAGACCGAGTTCGACGTAGAGCTGACCGAGGTTGGCCCGAACAAGGTTAAAGTTATCAAGGTTGTTCGTGAAGCTACCGGCCTGGGCCTGAAAGAGGCTAAGGAAGTAGTTGACGGCGCTCCGAAGGTACTGAAAGAGGCTGCTTCTAAGGAAGAGGCTGAGTCCATCAAGGCTAAACTTGAGGCTGAAGGCGCTAAGGTTACCCTGAAGTAATTGATACACTGACAAGTGCAGTGAGAGATAAGAAAAGAGTCGTGACAGACTGTGGGATTATTCACAGACTGTTATGACTCTTTTTGTGTTATGGGCTTTAGCCTGTTGAGGGCATCTCCATTTTTGTTGTATGGCAAAAAGAATAACGATTTAGCTCACACAAAATGGATGTGGAAATACCCCATCGTATTCACTCCCAAGTAGTTGCAGCGAGGGCTTACAGCCAGCGTCCCGAGCCACCCGTTAGACGGGTGGCGGCGACTCACAGGAGATTTCCTTCTATGGCATAAAATGCTTGCAGAGGAATTATTTCACCCCGCGGTCATGCGGCCTTCGGCATCCGGGTCCATATAATAAAATACATCTCCCATTTTCAGCCATCCTGTGAGCACAGTTCCGTCATTTTTGAAGAAATACCAGCCGCCGTCGATTTCGATTGCGGAATTGATGACACATTTTCCGGAATCCGGCCGCAGGTAATACCAGTTGCCCTCCATCTTGCGCCAGCCAGGGCCGGAAATGCTGATAAAAGAGACATACTGCCGACAATACTGAGTATGGTAAACGGTTTCGCATTTAGTATAAGGCTTGGAACCGTTCCGGGGTCAAGCAAAAATTGCCGGAATATGGAAAAAACTAAATATACCGGAATATGAAAAAAACCAAATTTGCTTGACAGGTCAATAAGGGAGTGTTAAAATGTAAACGTATTTTGGTATGAGCTTTTGATTCACATATTTTTGTAAGTCATGAAGAGCATTTCACGATTTACAAAAATATGTGATTTTTTGGTTTCAGACGAAATACAAAAAATTTATTTTAATAGGAGGTACCACTCATGAATAACGGTACAGTTAAGTGGTTTAACGCTACGAAGGGATATGGTTTCATCACCAACGATGCAACCGGTGAGGAAGTTTTCGTACATTTCTCCGGTATCGTAGCTGACGGCTACAAGACTCTGGAAGATGGTCAGAAAGTTACTTTCGATACCACTGAAGGCAACCGTGGCATTCAGGCTGTTAACGTTAAAGTTGTAGCTTAATTGCGCATGTTTGTTATCGCTGAGAAAGCTGTCGCCTGGTGCGGCAGCTTTTTTTCACCATTTACGGGAAAGGAGAATGCATATGGCGACAAGAGGAGAACTGAAGCGGAGAGCCAAGTCCTGTCTGAAACGATATTACTGGTGGGCATTTCTTGCATGCCTGCTTGCATCGACTGTGACTGCGGGAAGTGGTATTATGTCACAGGCTAGCGTGGGAAGCAGGGTTTCGACCATGGGGGCGAATGCTGCGCTGCTGGAGGAGAACGCAAGCTCGATTTTTTTCGGTGCGGACAATGGCTGGATTACCTTTGCTATGATTTACCTGATCAGTCTGCTTACCCTTGTACTCATGGCTATGGCGATCGGTTTCGCGATCAGTCTGCTTTGGACCGCTTTTGTGGGCAATGTAGTGCGTGTAGGCAGCTGCCGTTATTTTATGGAAAATCGGAAGCTTCATGGTACAGCCGGTATTCGGAATCTGTTCTGGGGGTTTGACAGCGGAAAATATGGAAATGTGGTCAAGGTCATGTTCATGCGTTGGCTGTTTACGATGCTGTGGTCCTTCCTGTTTATTATTCCGGGAATTATCAAGAGCTATGAGTATTATCTGGTACCTTACATACTGCTGGATGATCCGGGACTTCACTATACCGAGGCGCTGCGTATCAGTAGGGATATGATGCGGGGACACAAATGGAGACTGTTTGTGCTGCAGTGGTCTTTCATTGGATGGGAGATACTTGGTTTGCTGTGCTGCGGAATTGGTCTGATATTCCTTGCACCGTATCAGGAAGCGGTTTATGCAGAGTTTTATGCGGATCTGCGTGGAGAGATTTCTGATCCGGAGATCACATCAGTGCCGGATCAGATGCCGGAACAGCGGATCTGCGCGGAACAGGCAATAACAATGTAAACGCTTACAAAAAAGTGAAAAAAGCTATTGCATAATGAATGCAAATGGTGTATAGTAAAGCTACAAGGTAATTGTATTTTGTGGCTTATTACAAAATGTAAGCGCTTACAATTACAGACAGGTTTCAGGTAGTTTTTATATGGTGAAAGCAAAATCTAAATGAAAAGAAAGTGGAGGTTTCAGGCGATGAGCAATGTGAAAGAAACAGTGATTCAGTTTGGTGAGGGCGGTTTCCTGCGTGGTTTTGTAGACTACTTCTTCCAGAAGTTAAAAGAGAAGGGGATGTTTGACGGTTCTGTAGTAGTGGTACAGCCGATTGAGCGTGGTATGTGCGAGATGCTGGAGAAGCAGAATTGCGAGTACAATCTGTTCCTGAGAGGTATTGACAACGGTAAGATCGTTGATGAGCACACACATGTAGATGTGATTTCCAGATGTGTGAATCCATATACGGACTGTGATGCATATATGGCTCTGGCTGAGAATCCGGATTTCCGCTTCATCGTTTCCAATACCACGGAGGCTGGTATCGAGTTCGTTCCGGAGAACAAGTTTGAGGACGCTCCGGCGAAATCTTTCCCGGGCAAGCTGACCCAGCTGCTGTATAAGAGATATAAACTTGGTCTGAAGGGCTTTATCATTCTGTCCTGCGAGCTGATTGACCACAACGGCGAGGAACTGGAGAAGTGCTGCATGCAGTATGCAGATCTGTGGAATCTGGGTGAAGACTTCAAGACCTGGATGAAGAATGAGAATGATTTCTGCTCCACTCTGGTAGACCGTATCGTTACCGGTTTCCCGAGAGATGAGCATGCTGCTCTGTGCGAGCGTATCGGCGAGCAGGATAATATGATGGATACCGCTGAGATTTTCCATCTTTGGGTAATTCAGGGACAGCATGAGGACGAGCTTCCGCTGCAGAAAGCCGGCTTCAATGTCATCTGGACCGATAATGTAGATCCTTACAAGAAGAGAAAAGTACGTATTCTGAACGGTGCACATACTTCCATGGTACTGGGTGCACGTCTGTATGGTCTGGAGACCGTAGGCGAGTGCCTGAAGGATGAGAAGGTATCTGCGCTGCTGAAGAAGTGCATTTTCGAAGAGATCATCCCGACCATCGGTGACAATGAAGACAACCGCAAGTTTGGTGCTGCTGTGCTGGAGCGTTTCTCCAATCCGTTCATCAAGCATCTGCTGCTTTCCATCGCTCTGAACTCTGTATCCAAGTTCAAAGCAAGAGTTCTGCCGACCATCCTGGAGTACAAAGAGGCAAACGGCAAATATCCGCAGGGTCTGACGTTCTCCCTGGCAGCACTGATTGCTTTCTATCGTACGGATGAGGCAAATGACGGAGAAGAGATCATGACATTCATGAAGGAAGCTTCTGTAGCAGATATCCTGGCTAAGACCGAGTACTGGGGACAGGATCTGAGCGATATGCTTCCGGTAGTTCAGAAATGGTATGATATGATTCAGACAGAGGGCATGGGCAAGGCATACGATGCTGTGCTGGCTGCAGAAAACTAAACAGTGACAGGCGGGCATTCCTGAGGGAATGCCCGTTTTTGTATTGCAGAAAGCATAAAAATCTGCGTTGCCGAATATACATGATAAAAACCGGAAGTGCGGGCGATGAAGATGAGAGCACACGGATGGTGTTTCCGAAAGCAGACAGCACTGTTTTTGATGGTCGTGCTTCTGGACGGGATGCTGCTGGGCGCGGCGGGGGGCGTGTTTGAAAGTTGCTGGTCGTCTCATGGCGGTGATGCAGCCAGGTACGCAGATGGAACCGTGGTGCAGACGGATACCACACGGGAAGAAGCCCCGAAGCTGGTTGCGCTTACCTTTGACGACGGACCGCATAAAACCTGCACACCTCGTCTTCTGGATGGGCTGAAGGAGAGAAATGTGAAAGTTACATTTTTTCTTATGGGAGAAAATATTGCCGGTAATGAAGACCTGGTCCGGCGCATTCAGGAAGAAGGCCACTTGATCGGAAATCACAGTTACCGTCATATTCAGCTGACTCATGCAGGAGTGGATGCAGTATGCGAAGCCATTGAAAAGACAGAAGTTATGATCGAAGAGATCACCGGAAAGCGCCCGAATTATCTGCGTCCTCCTTATGGAGACTGGAATGAATCCCTGGAATGCCGCATGGATCTGACGACGGTCTTCTGGTCCGTAGATTCACTGGACTGGAAGCTGAAGAACACGAGGCAGATTGTAAGGCGGGTGCAGCAGAAGACCGGGGATGGGGATATTATTCTGATGCATGATATTTTTCAGACTTCGGTGGACGCGGCGCTGCAGATTGTCGATCAGCTTCAGAGTCAGGGCTATACTTTTGTGACGGTTGATGAGCTGCTGATTGACTGATCTGCGGAAAACGGATATACTGAAAAGAAGCAAAGTGGAAAAGAGGCAGCTTCATGGATTTATTTGAATATATGAGAAGTGCAACACAGGAGAAGGAATCTCCGCTGGCTTCCCGCATGCGTCCGACGACTCTGGACGAGGTGGTGGGCCAGAGACATATTATCGGAAAGGACAAGCTGCTGTATCGCGCCATTCAGGCCGATCAGCTCGGCTCCATCATTTTTTACGGACCGCCGGGAACGGGTAAAACGACGCTTGCCAAGGTGATTGCCAATACAACCAGCGCCAACTTCCGTCAGATCAATGCCACTGTGGCAGGTAAGAAGGATATGGAAGAAGTGGTGAACGAAGCCAAGGACGCGCTCGGCATGTATGGAAAACGGACCATTCTGTTTGTGGATGAGATTCACCGTTTCAACAAGAGCCAGCAGGATTATCTGCTGCCTTATGTGGAGGACGGTACGCTGATTCTGATCGGCGCAACTACGGAAAATCCGTATTTTGAGGTGAATGGCGCGTTATTGTCCCGCTCCAGGATTTTCGAATTGAAATCACTGGAGAAAGAAGATGTGAAGGAACTGATTCTGCGCGCGGTGCGCGACGAAGCAAAAGGTATGGGAAGCTATCATGCGGTGATTGATGAGGATGCGGCAGATTTTCTGGCGGATGTGGCAGGCGGAGACGCAAGGGCGGCGCTCAATGCCGTGGAACTGGGGATTCTGACCACGGATCGGGATCCTGCTGACGGAAAGATACATATTACACTGGAGGTCGCTCAGGAGTGTATCCAGAAGCGGGCAGTGCGTTATGACAAGGATGGTGACAATCACTACGATACCATTTCCGCGTTTATCAAAAGCATGCGCGGCTCGGATCCGGATGCGGCGGTTTATTATCTGGCGAGAATGCTGTACGCCGGTGAAGATATCAAATTCATTGCGCGGCGCATTATGATCTGTGCCGCGGAGGATGTGGGCAATGCGGACCCACAGGCGCTGACTGTGGCGGTCAGCGCGGCGCAGGCGGTGGAACGGATCGGGATGCCGGAAGCGCAGATTATTCTGTCACAGGCAGTCACCTATGTGGCAACTGCGCCAAAGAGCAATTCCGCAGTATGTGCGATCAGTGAGGCCATGGATGCTGTAAAAAATCAGCGTTCCATGCCTGTTCCGGTACATCTGCAGGACGCTCATTACCGTGGATCCGCAAAGCTTGGGCACGGAGTCGGTTATCGCTATGCACATGATTATCCGAACCATTATGTAGAGCAGCAGTACCTGCCGGATGGCATGGAGGGACAGACGTTTTACCATCCGTCAGACAGCGGATATGAGAAGCAGATTCGTGCGCATATGGCATTTATCCGGGCTGCGGCGAAAACAGATTAGAAAAAGTGCTTTCTTTTTTGAGACATTCGATATATAATAAATGTATCGTTATGAAATATCAGTGTTCCGCAGGTGCGTGTGTTCCGCCTGCGGAGCGTAAATTCTGAAGTCTTTATTTTATTCTGTAACTGTTCCGGAAGATGTCTGTACAGTTACTTTATCCCATGGAGAGAATAGCAATTGAATAGTATTTAGAAAAGAATGGAGAATGAAATGCGAGAAAAATTACAGACTTTACCATTAGCAGAATTAAAGGAGATGGCAAAAGCGCAGGGCATGAAGAGTGTTGCGGGCATGCGCAAAGCCGAATTGATTGATGCGCTTTGCAAAGTAGCCGAACAGGAAGAGATCATCCGTACAGCGGTTGCTCCGCCGACTCCGAGACCGGTACAGCCGGAACGGCAGGAAGGAGAGATTGCGGCGGAGAGCAGAACGGAATATCGTGCGGACAACCGGACCGACAGTCGTGTGCAGCGGCCGGTGCGTCAGGTACGGGAACCGCGTCAGCAGGAAGCACTGACTCCGCAGGAGATTGCGGATCTGGACAGCGGCATTGAGGCGAATGGCATTCTTGAGGTTATGCCGGATGGTTTCGGATTCATCCGCTGTGAGAATTTCCTTCCGGGAGAGAATGACGTTTATGTAGCACCTTCCCAGATCCGCCGGTTCAACCTCAAGACCGGTGATATTATTTCCGGAAGCCGCCGCGTGAAGACTGCGGCAGAGAAGTTTGCGGCACTGCTTTATATCCGCAATGTCAACGGATATCCGATCAGTGCGGTGGAACGGCGCCCGAATTTCGAGGACCTGACCCCGATCTTCCCGAATGAGCGTCTTCACATGGAGACCATTGGGAAGAGCACGGTTGCGATGCGTGTGCTGGATCTGCTGGCTCCGATCGGTAAGGGACAGCGTGGTATGATCGTATCTCCGCCGAAGGCAGGTAAAACCACGCTGCTGAAGCAGGTCGCTCAGGCTGTGACGACCAATCATCCGGATATGCACCTGATTATTCTCCTGATTGATGAACGTCCGGAGGAAGTAACCGATATCAAAGAATCCGTCATCGGCAACAATGTCGAAGTGATTTATTCCACCTTTGATGAACTTCCGGAGCGCCATAAGCGTGTTTCCGAGATGGTGATTGAGCGTGCGAAGCGACTGGTCGAGCACGGACGCGATGTGATTATTCTGCTGGACAGCATTACGCGTCTGGCGCGTGCCTACAACCTGGTGGTTCCGCCAAGCGGCCGTACGCTGTCCGGCGGTCTGGACCCGGCAGCGCTGCACATGCCGAAGCGTTTCTTCGGTGCAGCGCGTAATATGCGTGAAGGCGGCAGCCTGACCATCCTTGCGACGGCTCTGGTTAATACGGGAAGCCGCATGGATGATGTCATCTACGAGGAGTTCAAGGGCACCGGCAATATGGAACTGGTTCTTGACCGTAAGCTGTCCGAGAAGCGGATCTTCCCGGCGATCGATATTCTGCAGTCCGGTACCCGCCGCGACGATCTGCTGCTGACTCAGGAGGAGGCAGAGGCCGTGGATATTGTCCGCAAGGCAACCAACACGCTGAAGCCGGAGGAAGCTGTGGAAAAGATTCTCGATTTGTTTACAAAATCCTCGACCAACCGGGAGTTTGTGGAAAGAGCAAAGAAAATTCGTTTCTTCTAAAAATGCTCTTGCAAACCCTTTGAATCTATGCTATACTTGCAACGCTGTTTATAGACGTGAGGTGATTTTAACGATACGATTCGAGATCGTTAGATGATCACAGTACTATATAGTTGAGAAAGTGAAGAGGTGAAAATCATGAGAGAAGGAATCCATCCAGCTTACTATCAGGCTAAGGTTACCTGCAACTGCGGTAACGAGTTCGTAACCGGTTCTACCAAGAAGGAAATCCACGTGGAGGTTTGCTCCAAGTGCCACTCTTTCTATACTGGTCAGCAGAAAGCAGCTTCTGCACGTGGCCGTATTGATAAGTTCAACAAGAAATACGGTAGAGCATAAGCATAGCATGAGCGAAGTAAGGTTGAGACTTAAGTGGAGACACTTATTGGCTCAACCTTTTTTTCATCGTATGAAATGATGTTTAGATTCAGAAGGAGAACAGATGAAATATTCCGGTATCGGCGGACAGGCCGTTATAGAAGGAATCATGATGAAGAACAGGGATCAGTACGCGACAGCAGTCCGCAAACCGAACGGCGAGATTGAGGTGCAGAAAGATACCTATGTCAGCATGACAGAGAAGGTGAAGTTTTGTTCGCTTCCGTTTGTGCGCGGCGTGTTCAGTTTTGCCGATTCCATGATTCTGGGGATGCGCACCCTGAGTTTTTCCGCCAGTTTTTTTGAAGATGATGAGGATTCGGAGCCGGGCAGATTCGAACTTTGGCTGGACAAAGTGTTCGGGGAAAAAGTTGAGAAGGTTTTGATGGCCTTTGTGATGGTATTTTCCGTTGTGATGGCGATTGGCATTTTTATGGTTCTGCCGCTTCTGATTGCCGGCGGGCTGCGCCGTCAGATCCATTCGGAGACCGTGATGGCGATTCTGGAAGGTGTGATCCGGATTGCGATTTTTATAGCTTATATCAAACTGATTTCCAGAATGGAGGATATTCGCCGTACGTTTATGTACCACGGCGCGGAGCACAAGTGCATCAACTGCATTGAACACGGGATGGTTCTGAATGTGGACAATGTACGGGCCAGCTCCAAGCAGCACAAGCGCTGCGGCACCAGCTTCCTGATTATTGTGATGATTATCAGCATCTTGTTTTTTATGGTTATCCGCGTGGATCAGGTATGGATGCGGATTCTCAGCCGGATTGTGCTGGTTCCGGTGATTGCCGGCGTTTCCTATGAGTTTCTGAGGCTGGCGGGACGCAGTGATTCCGCACTGGTGAACCTGCTCAGCAAGCCGGGGATGTGGATGCAGAATCTGACGACCTCCGAGCCGGATGACAGTATGATTGAGGTAGCTATTGCAGCGGTCAATGCCGTATTCGACTGGAGAGCATATCTGAGAGAGAATTTCCCGGAGACGGAGATTCCTTCGGAGGTTCAGTCATGACGCTGTTTCAGCTGCTGGCGGAAGGCAGTGATATGCTGCAGCGTTCCGGCAGTCCGGATGCGCAGAATGATGCGCGACAGCTCCTTCTGGCAGCCTTTGAGACGGATATGGTACATTTCCTGCTGAAACGGATGCAGGAACTGGAAGAGAATGAAGACAGTCGGTCCCGGATTCGGCTTTATCGGGAGATGATTGAGCGGCGCAGATCCAGGATTCCCCTGCAGCAGATTCTCGGCTGCCAGGAGTTTATGGGACTTGATTTTTATGTAAATGAGCATGTGCTGATTCCGCGGCAGGACACGGAAACGCTGGTGGAGCTGGTCCTGGAGGAGCAGAAAGACCCGGAGAAGTCGATTCTGGATGTCTGCACCGGTTCCGGGTGTATTGCAATCAGCCTTGCGGTAAAGGGCGGTTATCCGGATGTGACTGCGACCGATATTTCAGAGGAGGCGCTGAAGGTGGCGCGTCGGAATGCGGCTGCGCTGCAATGCGATGAGCAGGTGCATTTTTATCAGGGAGATCTGTTCGGAGCTCTGGAACAGAGAGCAGGGAGAACCTTTGATATAATTGTTTCTAATCCACCCTATATTCCGACTGCGGTGATACGGACGCTGGAACCGGAAGTGCGCGATCATGAACCGCTGCTGGCTCTGGACGGGACGGAAGACGGACTGCATTATTACCGGAGAATTGCTTCGGAAGCGGGGAAGTATCTGAAGCCGGATGGCCGAATCTATCTGGAGATTGGATATGATCAGGGAAAAGCAGTGAGTGAACTTCTGACAGATGCAGGATTTTTCCGCGTGCGCGTCTGTCAGGATCTGCCGGGCAAAGACCGTGTGGTCTGTGCCGTATGGCCGGGGCAGCAGGAAGCCTGCCCGGAATCGTTACTATCGTAGGAGATTGAATCAACAGGAGGATACCCATGTTTGATAAGTTAGATGATATTCTGATTCATTTTGAAGAAATTATGCAGGCGCTGAATGAGCCGGGGGTGGCAGATGATCAGAAGCGTTTCCGCAAGCTGATGAAGGAGCAGGCTGATCTGACTCCGATTGTGGATGCATATAAAGCATATAAGCAGGCCAAACAGGATATTGATGACAGCCTGATGCTTCTGGAAGAAGAAAGTGATGAAGAGATGCGCGAACTGGCCAAGGAAGAGCTCTCCGATGCCAAGAAGCGTGTGGAAGAACTGGAGCAGGAACTGAAAGTGCTGCTTCTGCCGAAGGATCCGAATGATGATAAAAATATCATTCTGGAGATTCGTGCAGGTGCAGGCGGCGATGAAGCTGCCCTGTTTGCAGCGGAGCTGTACCGTATGTATGTGAACTATGCAGAGAGCCAGCGGTGGAAGGTTGAGATTATCAGTCTCAGCGAGAACGGCATCGGCGGTTTCAAAGAGGTACAGGCGATGGTGACAGGCAAAGGCGCCTATTCCAAGCTGAAGTACGAGAGCGGCGTGCACCGTGTGCAGCGTGTGCCGGAAACGGAATCCGGCGGACGAATCCATACCTCCACTGCTACGGTAGCGGTGATGCCGGAGGCGGAAGAAGTGGATGTTCAGATCGATATGAATGATTGCCGTATTGATGTAATGCGTGCATCCGGCAATGGCGGTCAGTGTGTCAATACGACGGACTCCGCGGTGCGTCTGACCCATATCCCGACGGGCATCGTGATCTACAGCCAGACAGAGAAGTCTCAGCTGCAGAACAAGGAGAAAGCGTTCCGTCTGCTTCGTTCCAAGCTGTACGATCTGGAGATGGAGAAGAAGATGAATGCGGAGGCAGCAGAACGCCGCAGCCAGATCGGTACAGGCGACCGTTCCGAGAAGATCCGCACCTACAATTTCCCACAGGGCCGTGTGACGGATCACAGAATCAACCTGACTCTGTATAAGCTGGATAAGATTATGAATGGAGATATCCAGGAGATTCTGGATGCCTGCATCGCGGCAGACCAGGCCGCAAAGCTGGCGAAGATGAATGAATAGAATAAGCAAAAAGAAAGAGCCTCTGCCGGGACTGACCGGTGGAGGCTCTTTTGAATAAAGATCTGTGATCAGGATACGGTATCCGGCAGAATCGCCTGAAGCGAGTAGTTCACAATCAGTTCCTTGCGGATATACAGTTTCCTGAAATTGCGTATGATCCGCTGAAGCACCATCTCACCGTTCTCATAAGAAGCGGTCGGAAGCATGATCATATACTGGCTGACACTGTAGCGGGTATAGACATCTCCCTGCCGCAGGGAAGAAGCGATGGCAGCTCCCAGGTTTGTCATGGCGCGGGCCGTGATAAAGGATTTCGGAAGTGTTCCGTCTTCATCACAGATCGTGAGCAGGCACAGGAACATGGAGTCGCCGGTACGTCCAATGGAACGCCGCTCCAGCTGGTAAAGGTCGCGAAATACCGAGTATTCGCAGTAGAAAGCACCGGTAGAATGGTTCTCCTCCTGCATGGCTTCCTGAATGACAGAGAGGTCGGTCGTAATGCCATGCTCCTTATCACGGATCAGCTTGTACAGCGTCTTCAGACGTTCAGACGGTGTGATGGCAAATTCGTTGTAAAACAGATTGGTTGTCTGCTGATAATGATCCAGCGCCTGAACCTGCTCCCCTTTGTTAAAAAGGGCGAGGATCAGATGATAGTGAAAATCATCATCAAACGGCTCAACCTGAATGGCTCTCTGGCACAGATGAACGATCTGATCCCAGTCTCCGCGGTCAGACAGCATTTCGATCGCCTTGTGTGCGATGTGCAGAAACTGTGAATGATAATAGGTAGTGATCGGAATCACCCAGGACTCCCAGTTGGATTTCGGGAGGAAGTCTCCGTTGTAAAGTGCGAGAGCTTCCAGATACAGCTTCAGCTGTTCATCTGCGGAAATGCCCGGTTTATCGCTTTTTTTCAGAAGAGCTTCAAAATGATCAGTGTCCAGAGAAATCTCGATCTGCGGGTTCCAGGCATAGGCACCGTGCTTCTGAACGATCAGGTGATGGGTCGGGATGCCAAAAGGCTCCAGCAGTTTACGGGTGCGGAAGACCAGTGTTTTCAGTGCGCCGCTCGGGTTGACACTCTGACTTTCCGACCAGATCAGATCAATCAGTTCGTTGGATGAAATCTCACGATTGCGAAATGTGATCAGGTATTCCAGGATACTCCAGGGTTTCTTGGACTGATTGGACTGATCGCTGATTGTAATGCCGTTGATCGTCATCCGAAAGCCTCCGAGCATCTGTACTTGTGCAGTAATTGTATCCATAAGTAGCTCCTTTCTTGCTGTCAGGTATTCATGAGGGATGTAACAATTTCACTTGCACTTTGTAATTAGTATTTTTATCATATAAGAAATATCGGCGGATGTCTAGTAGGAAAATTATAAATTTTCTTGTGTCACGCAGGCACTTTTAGTATAATGCAAGGTAACAGACGCATTGTCAGGGAAGGAGTGATCGAGTGGCACATGACAGGAAAAACAGAATATTCTCTGCGCGGAATGTGATTATGGGAATTTTGCTGATCGTGATGGCGGTCAGTGGGCTTGGACTGATCCGTGACCAGATGGAGACCCGCAGGCAGCGGGAAGAGCAGGAGCGGCTGGCCCAGCTGGCTTCTCAGG
>JALFHZ010000191.1 GCA_022776445.1 Lachnospiraceae bacterium | reverse complement strand
CAGCTGTCGCTCTTGTAGTCATACTGCCGGCATCCGAACCTGCTCCCGGCTCAGTCAGTGCAAACACAATGTGTTTCTCACCTTTCGCCACCGGAGTCAGATACTTTTCAAGCTGTTCTTTGGTTCCGCACGCAAGCAGCGGACCACCGCCCAGAGAGTTCGGAGTATTGGCATAAATAGCCAGTACCGGACAGACACGGGAAAATTCCTCGTTCATCAGAACATAGGCCATGCTGTCGCCCCCCTGTCCTCCATACTCCACCGGGAGCTTCACACCGGAGAATCCGTATTTGGCCATCTTTTTCCACATGTCCCAGTTGAATCCGCCTTCACGATCCAGTTGTTCCTGAATCTCTGTGGTGAATTCTGTCTCCGCAAAATTACGGAAGTTCTTTCTCATCAACTCATACTTAGCAGAAAGAATCATGTTTTTCCTCCTTTAATATACTGCAGAATATTCCTTTTTGGTATTTGTTACTTTATTGACATTATATCACTCTTTATTAAACATGTAAATATAAACATGTTTCGTTCAACACTTTTTGGATAGTTTAAATGATTTTTTCTTACAATTCTTGTGCATTTTAACAAAACAAATTCACGTACTCCGGACGAAATAATTCCGGTAGTTCACAATTTTTTGAATCTGTGATAAAATGAAATACAGTTTTCCCCACCTATTATGCAAAGGAGTTATTATGCGAACATTAAAATATGCCATTCTCGGTCTGATCAACCGGGAACCCATGACCGGATATGATATCACCCGTGAGTTCAACAGCAACAATCTTGCCAACTTCTGGTATGCCAAACACAGTCAGGTATATCCGGAGCTAAGCCGCATGACAGAAGAAGGGCTTATCACCTGCCAGATCGTTATCCAGGGCGAAAAGCTGGAAAAAAAGCTATACTCAATCACCGAAAAAGGACGTGACGAACTGACAGCCTGGCTGATGGCAGACGATCCGCTTCCACCTACTCCTAAGGATGTATTTCGTCTGCGCATCTATTTTTCCGATTTCATGACTCCCGATGAACTTCAGGGACATCTGTTGGATCAATTAGAGAAACACAGAATCAAACACCGCTATCTCTGCGATACTATGGAGGAACACCACCATAACATTGCTCCGCCGCTCGGTACGAAAGAATGCGGAGACTACATGGTTCTGCGCGGTGCCATTATGAGAGAAACCTCCTACATTGAGTGGCTTCATGAATGCGAAAAGCTGCTGCAAAAATAGCAGCAGCTTCTGAGTTCACATACCTTCTTTTTCTTTCTTCAGGCGTGCGATAACCTGTTCTTTCAATTCCGGCAAAAGGATCTTACCGCTTGCATTCATGGGCAGACTGGAAAATTCCAGGACATAACTCGGAATCTTATAATGAGCAAGCCGTGATGTCAGATACGAAATTATGATTGACTCGCTGATGATTCTTCCCGGTTTCGGCACAACACACGCCACGATCATCTCCTGTACAACTTCCGCCGGAATTCCAATCACTTTCACCGCATTCACACAATCCAGTTCGCTGATCACATTTTCAATCTCCAGAGGAGCGATATTTTCCCCACAGCGGATAATCATTTCCTTTTTTCTTCCTATAATATGCAGATAGCCTTCCGGATCCATAAAACCAAGATCTCCGGTCTTCAGCCATCCGTCTGCCGAAATTGCCGCAGCAGTCTCCTCCTCCATCTTATAATATCCCTGCATGATATTGTAGCCGCGCACTTCAATCTCTCCGGTTGCTCCCTCGCTTAAAACCTCGCCCGACTGCGGATCACTGACCCGCAGTTCTTCGTACGCAATCAGCCGCCCGGCCGTCGCCGCGCGCTTATCATAAGGATCCTCATCCGTCATCAGAGTCACACACGGAGAAGTCTCTGTCTGACCATAGGAAGGCAAAAGATTCATATTGGGCAGATATTTCTGGATCTCCGTGTATTCCTTCGCGGAAACCGCGGATCCCGCAATAATACCGGAACGCAGGCTTGTCGTATCATAATCATAAAATTCCGGTTTTCGGATCATGGCGAGAAACATGGATGGAACCCCATTCAACACAGTACAATGGTATTGATCGATACTCTCCAAAAGCTTTATGGTCTTGGCGTACTTCAATAAATGAATCGTACATCCGTCCAGTACACTCGTCAGAAGACAGGAAGTAATACCAAAACAATGAAACAGCGGAACCGCAAGGAGCACCTTATCATCTGCCGTCCATCTGGTAAAATCCAAAGTTCCCTGTGCACTGTTCACCAGATTATAATGACTCAGCATCACACCTTTTGAGACACTCGTCGTCCCTGACGTAAACAGCATGGCAGCCGTATCCTCCGGCTTCACAAGGTTCTTCTGTGTCCGCAAAAATTCCGCCCGGGCATAAGATTTTTCCTCATCTGTAAAACTGCTTTCTGTCATCCACTTTCCGGTATGATCACGTCCGATCGGAATCCACTTCTCCACCGGGCACCCTTCCATTCTGCGGATCGTTTCTGTCATCGACTCATAGCATAGCTTTTTGTAGCCATCCCCATAATACATATATCTGACATCCGCATACTGAATCAGATGACTCAGTTCCATCTCCTTATAGCAGGTATTGATCAAGATCGGAACCACGCCGATCTTTGTCATCGCAAAAAAGGTCAAAATCCAGTTTGGCGTATTAACACTCCAAATTCCGGCATGATCCCCTTTCTTCATACCGGAAGCAAGCATGCGGCCTGCCAGATAATCAGAAAACCGATCCACTTCTTCCCAGGTATAACTCTGATCCCAATATTCGATTGCCACCTTATCCGGAGACTCTTCTGCACGGACATTCAGACAATCGCCAATTGTTTTATTCAAAAGCTCCATGCCCCTCACCCTACCCTTTTGAATCTTATTGTTATCTTGTGGTGTTGGGGTCAAAAAGTATTTTGCCCCCTATGATACATGGATTGCTTTGCATTTCATGCTCCCGCAATCCTATCGTTAACTGAATTATATCATGGCGGATTAAACATGTAAATATTTTCATGTTTAATCCGCCATTTTTCTCCTGCTCCAAACAAAAAATCCCCTGCAAAGTCCTGGAAACTACATAAAATCAAGGACTTTCAAGGGATTTGTTAAAAGCGGAGATGATAGGATTCGAACCCATGTGTCGGGTATTAGCCG
>JALFHZ010000182.1 GCA_022776445.1 Lachnospiraceae bacterium | reverse complement strand
TGGGTTTCTGCCAAAAGCAGGCTCTGATAGGCTGACTGTACACTGGATTTTACCGCTTCCTTACTGCTTTCCAGGCTCAGCTCATATTCCCGCTGTACCGTTCCGACTCTGGCATTCTTCACCTCCCGGTTTAAAATCATCAAATCATAGTTATTTTCCACTGCCTTTGCGATATCTTCTTCCAGATTCACTGTACTGCTGTAGCTTTCTGCCGGCTCCGGCAGTGCTTTGATCTCCACCTCGGAACCATAGCTCCACCCCAGAGACAGACACAGGCTTTCTTTCGTGGCTGCAATGGTGCTTTCCGCTGTGGTAACCGCCGCCTGTGCATTGTAAAGAGATTCCTGCGCCGTAAGCACATCGGTCTGGGTTCCTGTTCCTGCAGCCAGCTTCTTTTGTGCCGTTTCCATCGAGGTCTGCGCCTTCTCCACTGCATTCCGTTTGCTTTCCAGAGAAATCACTGCATTCCAGTACGAAATCATCTGGTTCTGGGCCGTCTGCACCAGCGTTTTTTCCGTTTTGGTATAGCCCCACAGCTTCACATCTGCATCTGCCACATTTTCATCGCCTTTTTCCATCATCTGATCCGCTGAAAGCTCACTGGACTGCGCGGATGCCAGAAGACTTCCGTAATTGGACGCATCCGAATCCGGATACTCAATACTGGCATAGATCTCATCCGCCGTATCATAATACGTCTGGGCGATTTCATCGCTGTCTTTTCCTTTATAATCTTTGTATTCTAATGCATTCTTTTTTACGGTGCTGTTATATTCATGAATCAGATCTGCGATCTCTTCAAATTCCAGGGTATTATCCTTTAAGGACGCCCATTTTTCTTCCGAATAAGCGAACTGCGGACTGGCAGCCTGCGCCGGAACGGACAGAAGCAGCTCCAGTCCCAGGGCACAGGCAGCCACCGGCACGATCTCCCGGCCTCTCCGACGCCGGCCTCCTCTGTTTTCTTTCATTCTCAATCACCTGACTTTCTTAATCCACATCTAACATCACATGCTTCGGCTTCCGGCTCAGCAGACCATAATAGATCGGCAGCATGAAAAGCGCCACTGCCACGCCGGCGGTCAGACCGCCGATATCTACCACAGCCAGACCCTGCGTGGTGGAGCCGCTGCTGCCGATGGCCAGCGCCATCGGAATCATAGACAGAATAGTAGTCAGACTGGTCATCAGAATCGGCCGGATTCGTGTGGCCCCCGCCTCAATCAGAGCAGTCTTAAGTTCCATGGTCTCCCGGTACTGGTTCACCGTATCTACGTAGAGAATTCCATTGTTTACCACAGTACCTACCAGAATCAGGAAACCAAGAAGCGAAGTCATACTGATGGTTACTCCCGTCAGCTTCAGTAAGCCAAAGGAACCCACCAGACTGAAAGGAATGGTTGTCATCACCATGAGAGAAAACTTTACTGATTCAAACTGTGCTGACATCACGACAAAGACCAGAAACACCGCGATGGCAATCGCCCCGTAAATGGAACTGAATTCTTCCTGCATCATCCGGTTTCTGCTGTTTTCACCGATGGAGATGGTTCCGCTCAGATTCGGGGAAATCACCTCACTGTCAATCACATTTTTCACATTTCCGCCGGTATAATCCGCGGAGATTGTAATCTCATACGCCTTATCCGTCTTGGAAATGGAGGAAGGGCTGTCTTTGAAAATAACTTCTGCCACATCGGTCAGCGCCACTTTTTTGCCGCCGGATGCAGTGAGTACGATATCCTTTACCTGATCCACCGTCCGATATTCTCCTTCCGGATATTCCACCTGGACACTGATATCCTCGCCGTCAATCTTTAACGTTGTTGCCTCAATTCCGCTCAGCATCTGATTTACCGTAGTTCCGATACTGGAGGCCGTAAAGCCGTAGGCCTTTGCCATGACCGGATCCACCTTAATCGTAACGATGGGAGCCGTATTTTCAATACTGGAATGTACATTGATCACATCGGTTCTTCCCGTCATCTCTTTTACAATTTTGTCACTGACCTCCTTCAGTTCATCGTATGGAAGAAATCCGTTCCAGTTCCGGAATGATTTCCTGGTCTACATAATCATACAGATTCTCCTGCGTGTCATGGGAAATGGACAGCATCATGCTGGTTCCCGCATTCATATTCATCTCCATCACACTGGGATCCACATCATCCGGAAGATTTCGTCCGATATTATCCAGCTTCTTTTTCAGCTCGTCATAGGCTTCATCCATATCCGTGCCGTATTCATATTCCAGCATCACCCGGGAGCTTCCGTCATTGGAGGAAGAAGTAATACTTTTTACTCCTTCCAGAGTTCCCACCGCATCTTCGATAGGCTCTGTCACCAGCTCACAGATATCCTCCGGTCCCGCACCGCTGTAATTTGCCATAATAATCA
>JALFHZ010000166.1 GCA_022776445.1 Lachnospiraceae bacterium | reverse complement strand
CGGTAAACAGAGCAAGAATACTAATTCCTCCCAAAATTTTTGGTAACCACTTTTTCTTCATATTGTCCCTCCATAGATCATTTTGCTGGTATTACACGTGTTATAGAATAGTAGTCAGTACTTCCACCAATAGGATTTGGCTTTGAAGCTGCATATGCATATGAATATATTGTATCATTTCTTGCAGATACCGCAGAAAACAAATTTTTTGGGTATACCAGTTCACATATCAAAGATAACTACCTGCTAAAAATAAAATAATGATGTGGGCTGGATAATAAATATAAAACAGCCACTTCATATTTTTCCCTTTCTTTCCATTATAGAGCAAAAGAAATAAAACAGCAAATACCATCATCCAAGCACAATCATTTCCAAACAATGAATATTCTTTCCAACGATTACACCAAACTTCATCTAACTGCAACACGTAACTTGTTGCCTTTACGGCGATATCACGTACCTGTGGACTGATATACAGTGCAATCCGTAAAAAAATCCGCTGTAGAATATTACCATAATAAATGAAAAAATAACCAATGCAATAAATTACATAAAAAATAGCTATTTTCTTTTTACTGCCTTTTGGTTCTCTGTATCCAAAATAAAATATAACACCCAAAAAGATATAAAATCTTGAACCTTCTGTATGCCATAAGTTACAAAAAAGATGCGATAAAAGATATGTTTCAAACAATGGTACACTATCAGAAGATGCAATCCATTCCACAACAATGTATAGAAGCATCTGATAGATACCATAACTTATAAAAAATTTCCTATACCCACACGTCTTATGTATCACAGTATCTATCACATAAACCAACAGTACCATCTGAAACAATGTTGTAAAAATATTATTTACAATATTTCTTCCAAACAAATCATTTTCACCATATCTCAGATTCACAGCATAAAACACAAAACTTGTAATTACATTCGCAATATATAATCTTACCAAATATTTTTTTACATTTCTTGTATAAAAATAAGATTGTACACAACAGAAAGCAAAAATCGGATAAGCCATTCTTCCCAAATAAGAAAAGTAAATTGGCATATTTGGCACAAAGTTATGAATATGGTCTATCGTCATTAAAATTAATGCTATGAGTTTTAGCTGATTACCAGACATGTATCTTTTGATAAACCTTCATAATTGATATAATAACTTTTACCCACTGGAATTGTTGTCCTTTCATCTTAAAATTTTATTGTCATGACACTTTCATTGTATCATGCTTTTTTTTTATTTTCAATCCCAATTCCACCGGAAATACTGCCATTGATTGTATTGTTTCCTCCAAGCTTTTATTAATGGAACAAAATGATATTCCTATAGACTATTCTATTATGGCGCCTTCCCCATTTCCTCTTGATGCACTTTCTCTATCCTCATTATTAGGAAATATGTTGGACAATGCGATTGAAGCATCGCTTCGTGGAAAAGCAGCCGATAACCAATTTTCACCATCCATTCATTTTTATATAAAACCGTTTCAAAATATGGTATTAATCCATTGTGAAAATGCTTTTTCAGGAAACATACAAATAACAAAAAATAATAAAATAATATCTTCCAAACACAGCCAAGAACATGGTTTTGGATTAAAAAGGATTTCCGATATTGTTTCTAATAATAATGGTATTTTCCACCAATCCATAAAAAATAATATTTTTATCATTCACATTATTTTGCCACTCAAGGAGGACTATGACATTGAACATTAATATTACAATTATTGAAGACCAGATAGACGAACTTGAAAAATTACAAATAGAATTAACAAAATGGAGCAAAGATTTTGATTTTTCCATTCACATGGATTCCTACTTTTCTGGAGAAACCTATTTTTCCAGCCATCAAAATCATATCTCAGATATATTTTTCTTAGATATACAGCTTGAAGAAATGAATGGATTAGAGATTGCCAGAAAATTAAGAGCCGAAAATTACAACGGAACTATTCTTTTCTTAACTTCGTTTCGAGAATATGTATTTGAAGGATATCAGGTTCATGCGCTTAATTATTTATTAAAACCGGTTCAACAAAGTACACTCTATCCATGCATGAATGAAATTGCAAAACAAATGCTGGGAAATTATTACATATTCCGAAATAAACAAGATATTATTCAGATACCTTACCATAAAATACTGGCATTTTCCAGTAATCTGCATTATGTTGATATATTAACCGTTTCCCAGATATTTTATCAATATACAACATTAAACAGTATTATCAAACATTTGCCGGAAGAATTTATCCGTGTTCATCGTTCCTATATTGTGAATATGTCACATATTCATAAAATTACAAAAAATACAATTGTATTATCAAACAACACGAAAGTTCAAATCGGAAGACAGTATTTAAACAATGTCCGTACTGCTTTTTCCGACTATTCCATTCGTTTTGATAATTGGTAAAAAACAAAATTTTACCAAAAAACTCCCAAAGCTAAGCACAGCGGTATTTTCCTCCATCATAGCAACTCTTGCTTCACGACGCAAGTCCTCTTTTACGGTTCCCTCTACACGTATCCATTTTCCTTGGTTCATACCGCAAATTTCCACTTTTCCATTCTTCAGCATTTGATGATATACCTTTTTCTGATTGTTTGTTACAATATATAATTTTCCTTCAAACTCACATACTGCACCAAACGGGCGAACATGAGGCTGACCATTCTCCTCAGTTGCAAGATAAAACGTACCACAATTCTTTAAAATTTGTTGCTTGAGCAAACCCGGAGTCTGCTTTTTCTTTATGCAAAAAAGGAGCTGTCCAGCTGCGACATCTACAGCCACAGCAGCGACAGCTCCTTAAAAATACCAGATCATTATGCTCTTTCTACTAAGCCAGAACGTAAGCAAGAAGTACATACGTACATCTTCTTAGCGCCGCCGTTAACTTTAACTTTAACGGATTTAACGTTTGCTTTCCAAATCGCGTTGGATCTTCTATGGGAATGGCTCACATTGTTACCGAAGTGAGCAGCCTTTTCACAGATTGCACATTTAGCCATGATTGCACCTCCTTAACCCGCTACTTGTTTCCATTGGGAAACCACAACATATGTATGATAACAGATAGTTCTCTTTTTTGCAAGCGAAAAATGCAGAATTATTGAAAAAAATATACAAAAACCACCGAAATGACAACTTCGCATGGACACAACATCTAGTGTGTGGTATAATTTCCGCGTAAGCTATGAGCCGTGCAAAAGAAATTGTGAAAGCATTTTCGTCGTGCTTGCACGTAAGAAAATGTTTTTATAATTTCTTTTATAGGGCGAAGCCCGCGAGCGAGATGGAGCGAAGCGGAATCGAGCTGCACGGCGGATTCGAGGGGCCAGTTCCCCCTTAATCCAGGCGAGAGAGGCGCAGCCGATTCGAGCCGTCTTCAGCCCCCGGAAAACCATCCCAGGCGAGAGGCGCAGCCGAATCGCCCCACCCGCGCATGGCAACTGAAAATAAGATACAGATTCAGCTTCATCATGATAGAAAGAAATGGAGGGGTTCCATATGAAAGGACGCATCAACAACAAGCTTGGCGAGATTCAGATCAGCGCTGATGTCATTGCTCTGTATGCCGGTATGACGGCAGTGGAGTGTTTTGGCATTGTGGGTATGGCTGCTGTCAGCATGAAGGATGGTCTGGTAAAACTTCTGAAGCGTGAGAGTCTTACTCACGGCATCAATGTTGAGGTACAGGACAATCACATCAAACTGGATTTCCATGTGATTGTTGCATATGGTGTCAGCATCTGCACAGTGTCAGACAACCTGATCGCCAGCGTAAAATACAAAGTAGAAGCATTCACCGGCATGGAGGTTGACAAGATCAACGTTTATGTAGAAGGTGTACGAGTGATAGATTAAGGAGGACCTACCGGTGAGTTTAAAGGTAATAGATGCCGAACTGCTTCAGAAGGGATTTCTGGCTGCAGCAAAAGGATTGGAAGCAAAAAAAGAATGGATTAACGAATTGAATGTATTTCCGGTTCCGGATGGTGATACGGGAACAAATATGACAATGACCATAATGGCTGCGGCTAAGGAAGTTGCGGCAATACAGGCACCGACGATGGAGAGTCTGGCCAAGGCGATTTCCTCCGGTTCCCTGCGCGGCGCAAGGGGAAATTCCGGTGTAATCCTGTCCCAGCTGTTCCGCGGCTTTACAAAGGAGATCAAAAACGTGGAGGTCATTGACGTCACCACGCTTGCCAATGCATTTGTGAGAGCTTCTGAGACGGCATATAAAGCAGTGATGAAACCAAAAGAAGGCACCATTCTGACGGTTGCCAGAGGCATGTCTGAGAAGGCGGTTGAACTGGTTCCTCAGACCGATGACGTGCTTGAGTTTGCAGGCAAGGTGATCGAGTATGGTGATTATGTCCTGAGCCAGACTCCGGAGATGCTCCCGGTTCTCAAGCAGGCCGGTGTGGTGGATTCCGGCGGACAGGGCCTGATGCAGGTTATGAAGGGGGCGTTTGACGGCCTTTCCGGCAAGGCGGTGGACGTATCTGTCGAGCCGTCTGTACGGCCGTCTGCAGAAGCAGGAACCGTCGGCGTATCCGGCTCTTCCGAATTGGAGACAGCGGACATCCGTTTTGGTTACTGTACCGAATTTATCATCAATGTAGAGAAACACTATGATGAAAATACAGAGCGGGAGTTTAAGTCATATCTGGAGTCTATCGGAGATTCCATCGTAGTGGTATCGGATGATGATGTGGTGAAGGTTCATGTACACACCAACGATCCGGGACTTGCGATCCAGAAGGCGCTGACTTATGGCTCCCTGTCCCGCATGAAGATCGACAACATGCGTGAGGAACACGAAGAGCGTCTGATTCAGAATGCGGAGAAGGCTGCGGCGGAGCAGAAAGCACAGGATGCGGCAAAAGCCGCAGAGGCGGAAGCTGCGGACAGCGAGGAGCCGAGAAAACCGTACGGTTTCATCGCGGTTTCTGTCGGAGACGGACTGGGTGAGATTTTCCGCGGCATTGGGGCTGATTATCTGATTGAAGGTGGTCAGACGATGAACCCGAGCACAGAGGACGTGCTGACGGCCATTGATAAGGTTCATGCAGATACCATTTATATTCTTCCGAACAACAAGAATATCATTCTTGCCGCAGAGCAGGCGAAGTATCTGGTGGAGGACAAGACGGTTATCGTGGTTCCGTCCAAAACCGTTCCGCAGGGAATTACAGCACTGATCAATTTTGTACCGGATCTGGATCCGGAGGAAAATCTGAAAACGATGGTGGAGGAGATGAACCGTGTGCAGACCGGTCAGATCACATACGCCGTTCGCAATACCATGATTGACAATATGGAGATTCATGAGGGCGATATCATGGGCATCGGCGACCGGGGCATGCTGGCGGTTGGAACAGATATCACACAGACGGCGCTGGATACCCTGAAAGCCATGGTCAACGAGGAATCGGAACTGGTAAGTATTTATTACGGAAAAGATGTGACGAAAGCAGACGCAGAGACACTGTCTGAGAAGGCACAGGAGGAGTTCCCGGAACTGGAGATTGAGCTTCATGAAGGCGGACAGCCGATCTATTATTATTTAATTTCAGCAGAATAAAAGAAGATAAGAGAGGTGTCCTGTGTGACTGGTGGTAGAAAATACGGCCGCAGGATGCCTCTTTTTGCCTGTGTGTTTCGTGCAGGCATCAGGAGCAGAATATGAATCAGGAACCAATAACAACATTAAAAGGCATCGGAGAGAAAACGGCGGGACTGTTCAGGCGGCTGGGGATTGAGACTGTGGAAGAACTCCTGCATGACTATCCCAGAGCCTATGATGCCTGTGAACCGCCTGTCCCGATCGGACAGCTGAAGGAAGGCCAGATGCAGGCGGTATCCGGTCAGCTTTTGAAAACGGCTTCCGTCCGCAGGTTTAAAAATATTCAGGTGATTGTGACAACTGTGAGAGATCTGACCGGGAGTCTTCAGCTGACCTGGTACAATATGCCATATCTGAGAACGACTTTGCAGATGGGGAAAATTCTGGTATTCCGGGGGAAAGTGGTACGCAAAAACAACCGTCTGACGATGGAACAGCCCGAGATCTTTACGCCGGAGGCATATCAGGAGATCATGCATTCTATGCAGCCGATCTACGGTCAGACCCGGGGACTCGGCAACAAGGCGATCACAAAAGCGGTTCTTCAGGCACTGGAACAGCGGCAGATGGAGCGGGAATACATGCCGGCGGATGTGCGCAGGAAATATGAACTGGCGGAGTACAATTACGCCATTGAACATATTCATTTCCCGTCCGATCAGCAGGAGCTGCTGTTTGCGAGAAAACGTCTGGTGTTTGATGAATTTTTCTTTTTCCTGATGGCGGTCCGGAGACTGAAGGAGAAACGCCGGGATAAACGCAGTACCTTTGTCATGAAGCAGGTACCGGAGCTGGAGCGTCTTCTTCAGGAGCTTCCCTACTCCCTGACGGCTGCACAGCGGAAGGTGCTGAAAGAAGTACAGGGAGATTTGACAGGAGGTCTTGTCATGAACCGCCTGATTCAGGGAGATGTGGGATCCGGCAAGACGATTATTGCTGTATTTGCGCTTCTGCAGGCGGCATTCTGCGGATATCAGGGGGCGTTGATGGTTCCGACCGAGGTGCTGGCAAGACAGCATTTTGAATCCATTCGGGAGCTGCTTGCGCAGCACGGTATTGACCGGAATGTGGTGTTGGTGACCGGCTCCATGACTGCGAAGGAGAAACGCATCGCCTATGAGAAGATTGCGGGGCATGAGGCGGATATCATCGTGGGAACCCATGCGCTGATCCAGGAAAAGGTGCACTATGACAAGCTGGCTCTTGTAATCACCGATGAACAGCACCGCTTTGGAGTTGGGCAGCGGGAAGCCCTGGGCAATAAGGGGGAGGAGCCGCATATTCTCGTTATGAGTGCGACGCCGATTCCGCGTACACTGGCGATTATCCTGTATGGAGACCTGGATATATCCGTGATTGATGAGATGCCGGCCAACCGACTTCCGATTAAAAACTGTGTTGTGGATCCCGGATACCGGGATCGGGCGTATCAGTTTATCACGCGGGAGGTGCTTGCGGGGAGGCAGGCTTATGTGATCTGTCCGATGGTGGAAGAGAGCGAGATGATTGAGGCGGAAAATGTTCTGGATTACACAAAGATGCTGCGTCAGAAACTGCCGGAATCCATCTGTGTGGAATATTTGCACGGTAAGATGAAGGGCAGGGAGAAAAATCAGATCATGGAGCGGTTTGCCGCCGGGGAGATTCAGGTGCTGGTGTCTACCACGGTGGTGGAGGTTGGCGTCAATGTGCCGAATGCAACCGTGATGATGATTGAAAATGCAGAGCGGTTTGGTCTTGCACAGCTGCATCAGCTGCGCGGGCGCGTGGGGCGCGGAAAATACCAGTCGTACTGCATTATGGTGAATGGTTCCGATCAGGACGGAACGCAGGAGCGTCTGGACATTTTGAACCGGTCAAATGACGGATTTTATATTGCCTCTGAAGATCTGAAGCTGCGCGGTCCGGGAGACATCTTCGGGCTGCGCCAGAGCGGGGATATGGAGTTTCGGCTTGCGGATGTTTTTACGGACGCGAATCTTCTGAAGAAGGTTTCTGAGGAAGTGAACCGGCTCCTGGATCAGGATCCGGAGCTGGAGGCGGAAGAGCATCTTTTGCTGAAGAGCAGATTGGAGAAGTACCTGAGCAAGAGCTACGACAAACTGAATCTATAGGAGGAGAAACATTATGGATGAGAAGACGTTTTACAGCCTGATGGAGCGGATTGAGCGTTCCAACGCGGGGCAGGAGAAATACGCGCGCAGGCAGTACCGGATGTCACAGATTACCGCGCTTGCCAGTATTCTGATTCTGGCGGTGGTCATTTATACGGCGTCGATCCTGATTCCGAAAATCAATGTGACTTATCAGAATATGCAGCTGATTCTGGAAGATATGCAGGTGATTACTTCTGAACTGGCAGATGCGGATCTGAACCGTGCGATTCAGAATCTTTCCGAGGTAATTGAACCGCTTGCGCAGGTGTTTGGGCGATTCCGGTAGGAACAGAAAGGACAGTGAGGTAAAAGAAATTGGATATCTTGGAGCATTACAAAAAACTGGTAGAATTTCTGGGTCAGGTGCTTGGGGAGCATACAGAAGTCGTCCTGCGGGACTGCCGGAAGCCGAATCATGATATTGTAGCGATCGCAAACGGTCATGTAAGCGGAAGAACGGTCGGGGCGCCTATTACCGATTTTACATTGTCCATTCTCGCAAACGAAGAATGGAAGGAGAAAGATTATGTTGCAAATTATGTAGGCAAAGCGGCACCAAACAAAAAGCTGCGTTCCTCGACCTATTTCATCCGGGAGCATGGGAAGCTGGTCGGAGAACTCTGCATCAACATTGATCTCAGTCCCTTCGAACAGTTGATGGATTCCGTCCGTGCGCTCAGCGGGATGAATGAGATGCGGGGGCTGGATGTGGCCGGGGCGATCTGTGATGAGCCTGTGGAGAATTTTTCTGATGATGTGATCGGAGATATGATGAGCAGGGCTGTGGTGCAGGTTGTGGGTTCCTGTGATGCGATTGTGCGGGAACGCCTGACCCAGAAAGACCGGATTCGGATTATCCGTGAGCTGAACCGGGCGGGGCTGTTTCAGATAAAGGGAGCCGTCGGAGCTGTGGCGGAGTATCTGTATTGTTCGGAGGCAAGTGTCTATCGCTATCAGTCCAAAATTCAGAAAGAACAATAGTGCAGAAAAGAGGAAGTTCCTTCGGGCTTCTTCTTTTTTTTGATATTCGGACACCAGGGGCAACACGATATTCTGGGATAATCTGACATAACAATTATTATTATGATAATAAATTATTATTATAGTAATTGACAATTGTGAAACAAAGATTTACAATGAGAGCAGATTAAAAGATGCGCCTCGATGGGCGGAAGTGGAAGAAAGGAAAGGCATAAGGTTATGAAGTTCATGGAATTTTTGGGTATTCCGCACGGTGGGTGGGTAAGCCTGGGAATACTGGTGCTGTTTGGAGCCCTGCTGTATGGGCTGTCACATCTTCCGAAGAAGAAATACAGCTTTGCGGTCAGAGCCCTGATGGGGAGCGGGGCAGGTACGTTCTTTGGGCTTGTTTTGCATCTGGCGGCAGATCCCGGTGTGCTGGAAGATCTGAAACACTGGTTTTATCTGGCAGTGAGAGGCTATGTCATGCTGTTCGTCTGCCTGATTATGCCGATGGTTCTGCTTGCTTCCATCTGTCTGGTACTTCGGACGCCTGTGGAGAAACAGGTGTCTGCTCTGACCCGGTGGAAAAAAAGGGTGAATACGCTGATGGTTGCGGTAAGCGCCTCGATCGCCTCCTGTCTGGGAATCGCATGTAAGATCGGGCAGATTCCGGGGAGTGATTCTGCTGTGTTTGCGTGGAACATGGCGGATACGGAAACGGTACCGGAACTGCTTTTCCGGCTGATTCCGTCAGGGATCGGGCATGACCTGATCACCTGCAGTGTAACAGCGGCTTTGATTACGGGGATTTATATCGGGATTGCAGCTCGAAGAATGTCCGGCAAATATATGGACACGGTCAAACCGGTGATAGATTTTGTAAATGGTGCATTTTCCGTGGGAACCAGTGTCTGCAAGACTGTAATTGCATATAAACCTGCAGCGGCGGCAGCGATTATGTCATACCTGACTGCGGAATATGGGTTTTCTATCGTTCTGATGCTGATTCACATGCTTCTGGTGCTTTGTCTGGGAGCAGCACTGATGCTGACAGTTCAGCTGGTGTTGTGTGCGGTTTCCGGAGTCGGTCCGGCTGCATTTCTGCGGGCGGGACGGGCGGTTATGATAAAAGCGCTTAAAACACGTTCCGGCTCGGAATGTCTCCCGGACGCGCAGAAGGCACTTTCAGAGGGGCTTGGATTGAAGAAGGAAATCACGGATGTGGTTTCTTCTTACGCAATTGCATCCGGAATGCAGGGGTGCGGTGCATTGTTCCCGGCCATGGCTGCGGTGTTTGCGGCTGGAATTTCCGGATATGTGATGACGCCGGCAACGGTATTTCTGCTGGTTCTTGTGATATCTGTAATGTCCTATGGTATCACAGGTCTTCCGGGAACCGCAACCATGGCGGAATTTGCAGCAGTGATGGGTTGCGGTCTGACAGATGCGGTGACCGGACTGGGAGCCATGATTGCGATTGATCCCATCGGTGATGTACCGAGAACGCTGATCAATGTGACAGGCTGTATGACCAATGCGATTATTGTAGAGAGGAGGGTGAGATCATGAAGACGATTATTATCGGAGGCGTAGCTGCCGGTATGTCGGCCGCATCCAAACTGAAGCGGCTTTTGAAGGACAAAGTGGATATCGTGGTTTACGAGAAAGGCGGAGAGGTATCCTATGGTGCATGCGGAATCCCGTTTTACATTTCCGATCATATCAAACAGGGAAAAGAGCTGATTGCGAGAACAGCAGAAGAATTTGCCCAGAGCGGCATTCCGGTCAGAACCTGGCATGAGGTGATTTCGGTAGATGCACAGGCAAAGACCGTTACGGTCAGAAACCGGAAAACCGGAGAAACGTTTGTGGATCACTATGATAAGCTGGTGATCGGAAGCGGAGCCGCAGTACGGCATTTTCCGCCGTTTGATCAGAGCTACGACAACCTGTATGAGATACGGGATGTTGCTGACGGCACCAGGGTAAAAGAGGCGCTGTTTGATGAATCCCGGAAGCATGTTGTGATTGTCGGAGCCGGATTCATCGGGCTGGAGGTATCCGAAGCCTGCCGCCATTATGGGAAGGAAGTAACGATTCTGGAACTGTCGGAGCATATTCTTCCGTCGTTTGATCCGGAAGTCAGTGAGGCTCTGGAGGCGGAGCTTCAGAGTCATGGCGTGATGGTGCGCACCAAAACGGCAGCTTCAGAGCTTGTGACGGAGCATGGCCGGATTCGATCTGTCATCATAAAACATGGGGAGGAAAGAGAAGAGCTTCCGGTGGATATTCTGATCAACAGCGCCGGCATTGCTCCGGCAACCGGATTTATCGATGGAATTGAAAAAGCTCAGAATGGCGCCATCTGTGTCAATGAGAGGATGGAAACCAGCATTCCGGATATTTATGCGGCTGGAGACTGCAGTATCATGAAATCCGCGGTCACAGGAGCATACACCTATGCGCCGCTGGGGACGAATGCTAATAAACAGGGGCGGATCATCGGCGATATTCTGGGAGGAGCAGAGCCGAAGCCGTTTAAACTGATCGGCAGTTCTGCACTTCGTCTGTTCGGAATGGATGCCGCAAAGGTTGGCTTATCGGAGAAAGAGGCGAAGGCACACGGCATGAATTATAAGGCCCATACCATTACCGGCAACAGTTACGCATCGTATTATGGGAAGGAGAAGCTGAATATCAAGCTGATTTACGATGCAAAGACCAGAGTGGTGCTGGGAGCGGAGACCTGGGGGCAGGGGATTGTAGTGCCGAGAGCCAATTATTATGCAATTGCGATTTATGCCGGTCTGACGGTGGATGAAATGGGATTTATGGATCTTTGCTATTCCCCGCCATTCTCCGGTGTGTGGGATGCTGCACTGATTGCGTCCAATACTGCCAGATAGGCAGAGGGAGTACAGGTAACAAATTCAAAAGAAAAAGGAGATTGAGGTATGAAAAACAAAACTCAGATGCAGAAACGTTCGCTTGTGCTTCGTTTTCTGGACAAGATTGAGGCAGCAGGCAACAAACTTCCGACACCACTTACGATATTCTTTTATCTTGCAGTATTTGTAGTGGTGCTTTCCGGTATCGGCGCGGCCCTGGGCTGGAGCGCCACCGGAGAAATGTACAACGCTTCCAATAAGGCCGTGGAGGAAACCACGGTAAGCGTAGTCAGCCTTTTCAGCATTTCCGGTCTGCAGTATATGCTGACTTCTGCGGTTACCAACTTTACCAGCTATGCGCCGCTCGGCTTTACCATTGTCATTATGCTGGGCATCGGCGTAGCTGAGAGCTCCGGCTGGCTGAACGGTCTGATCAAAAAGGTGGTAAAAATCACTCCGGCGAAGCTGGTCACTCCGATGGTTGTCTTTATCGGTGTTATGACAAACGTAGCGGAAAATGCAGGATATGTGGTATTTATTCCGTTGGCTGCGATGATTTTTAAAGCATACAAAAAGCATCCGCTGGCAGGTATCGCAGCCGGCTTTGCCGGTGTTTCCGGTGGATTTTCAGCAAACCTTCTGATTGGTTCTGCTGATGCGACACTGTCCGGTTTTTCAGCGGCTGCAGCGCAGACGCTGGATCCGTCCTATGCGGTAACTCCGCTTTCCAACTGGTTTTTCATGATTGTATCCACCGTTCTGATTACGATTGTCGGTACGCTGGTTACCGAGCTGGTGATTATTCCGCGTCTCGGTACCTATAAAGAGAATGGCGACGGAACCCTGGTGGAAGTTTCGGATCAGATGAGTGCAAAAGAAGAGAAGGCCCTGACGATCGCAAACTGGGTATTTATAGCTATTGCAGGTCTGTATATTATTGCATGCATACCGCAGAATTCGTTTATGAGAAATCCGGATACAGGAAGCCTGATAAACGGATCTACTCTGATGAATGCGATTATTCCGCTGTTTACCCTGCTGTTTTTCATTCCTTCTTTCGTATACGGCAAGGTGTGCGGTTCCTTCAAGAGCGATAAGGACGTTGTGGCTTCTTTTAACAAGTCCATTGCTTCGATTTCCGGCTTCATTGCCATGGCCTTTGTTGCCGCACAGTTTACGAACTATTTCAGCAAGACCAACATCGGACGAATTCTGTCCTTTAAGGGCGCAGAGCTTTTGCAGAGTCTGAATATCAATTCTGTCGGACTGATGATGTGCTTTATTCTGGTTGCAGGTTTTGTCAATCTCTTTATGGCATCCGCGTCCGCGAAATATGCGATTTTTGCACCTGTTTTCGTACCGATGTTTATGAAGATGGGACTTTCTCCGGAACTGACTCAGGTTGCTTATCGTATCGGTGACAGCACGACCAATATTATCGCTCCGGTCATTGCGTGGATTCCGTACATTCTGACTATTATGAAGAAGTATGATAAGGATTCCGGCTGGGGAACTCTGGTTTCCTCCATGCTGCCGTATTCGATCGCATTTCTTGTGAGCTGGTCCCTGCTGCTTGCTGCATGGATGATTCTGGATCTGCCGCTTGGACCTGGTGCATCTGTATTCTACACCATGGGTTAAGGAGGCACTATGTATCAGAAGAGAATTGCAAGGGTGCTGCAGAATATGGAGGCCAGTGGTCTGGAACAGATGCTGATCAGCGATCCGCCTTCCATCTTTTACCTGACCGGGCGCTGGATTCTGCCGAATGAACGCCTTCTGGCTTTATATCTGAACAAAAATGGCAGCCATAAGCTGTTTGTGAATAAGTTGTTTTCGGTGGACGGTGATATCGGCATGGAAAAAGTCTGGTTTTCGGATACTGATCCGGGCTGTCGGATCATAGCGAGCTATACAGATCATGAAAAAATGCTGGGCATCGACAAGAAGATGGCAGCGCGCTTTCTGCTGGAACTGATGGAACTTGGTGCGGCAAGCGGATACAAAAACGCATCAGAATGTGTGGATGGGGCACGCCGGATCAAGGATGAGGATGAGATAGAAAAGATGATTCTTGCTTCCCGCCTGAATGATCAGGCGATGGCGAGATTCCGCGGTCTGCTCAAAGAAGGTGTCACGGAGCTGGAGGTTGCTGCAGGCATGAACGCGATCTATAAGGAGCTGGGGACGGAGGGGCCGTCCTTTGGCCCTCTGGTCAGTTTTGGCGCCAATGCGGCAATCGGGCATCACAAGCCGGATCACACAGTGCTGAAGGAAGGTGACTGTGTCCTGTTTGATGTTGGATGCAGGAAAAACAGCTACTGTTCGGATATGACAAGAACCTTTTTCTATAGGAGTGTCAGTGAAAAGGGACGCGAAGTTTATGAGATTGTCAAGAAGGCCAATCTGGCAGCGCAGGCTGCGATGAAGCCGGGAATGAAATTCTGTGAGATCGATCAGGTTGCCAGAGACATCATCACGGAAGCTGGTTATGGCCCGTATTTCACGCATCGGCTCGGGCATTGTATCGGCATCGAGGTTCATGATGCAGGAGATGTTTCCGCAGTGAATCAGGATGTTGTGAAAGAAGGCATGATCTTCTCCTGCGAGCCGGGAATCTATCTGCCCGGGGAGCTGGGCGTGCGGATTGAGGATCTGATGCTCATTACAAAGGACGGGGCGGTAAGCCTCAACAAGGATTCCAAGGAACTGGAAGTTCTGCCTTTCGGGGAATAACGGTAAAATATGGTGCCGAAGAAAAAATATGGTGCCGAAGAAAAAGTGGTTGACAAATCGGAGGGAAAGGATTAAGATATCGATAAATAAAGAAACCGATGAGAAAGAAGAGTAAGCTTATCTCAGATATCACAGAGAGCTGCAGGCGGTGGGATTGCAGTATGGATGGATTTGCTGAATGGCCTTTCGAGGGTAGTCCTGAAACCGGAGATCGATGTGAGTAGGGACTGACGGAGTCCACGACCGTTATCTGGTGGCGTATATGTTTGTATACGGGATAAGAGGGCATAGCCAATTTGAGTGGTACCGCGGATTTGTTGATTCGTCTCAAATACAGGAAACTGTATTTGAGACTTTTTTTATTCGCGAACAACCCGATTACATACCGCATACTTACTAACTATCTAATTTATTTTATCAGGAGGAGTAAGACTATGAAGAAAAGTGTAAAGATGTTAATGGCAGCAGCAGTGGCAATGATGGCAGTGACCGGATGCTCATCCGGCAAACCGGCGGAGACTGCAGCAGCAACGACGGCAGCGACAGAGGCAGCGTCTTCCGCAGCAGAGACGGCAGCAGAAAGCACTGCGGCAGCAACAGCAGGCGGTGACTCTTATGTGATCGGAATCGGCCAGTTTGCGGAGCATGGTTCTCTCGACAACTGCCGGGAAGGCTTTCTGGAAGGTCTTGCGGAGGAAGGCATTGTGGAAGGTCAGAATCTGACTGTGATGTATGAAAACGCACAGGCGGACGGCGGTACTTCTGCACAGATCGTTGACAATTTTATTGCGAAGAAGGCAGATCTGATCTGTGCAATCGCAACTCCGATGGCACAGAGTGCGTACAGCGCGGCGAAGAAGGACGGCATTCCGGTGATCTTTACCGCAGTGACGGATCCGATTCTGGCTGAACTGGCAAATGCGGACGGAACCCCGGTTGGCGAGATCACCGGCACCAGTGATAAGCTCCCGGTTGAGAAGCAGCTGGAGATGATCCGTGCGATCCTGCCGGATGCGAAAACGATCGGCATCATGTACAGCACCAGTGAGATCAACTCCGTATCTGCCATTGAAGAATACAAGGCGGCAGCTCCGAATTATGGATTTGAGATCGTGGAGAGCGGCATTTCCTCTACTGCAGATATTCCGCTGGCAGCGGACAGCCTGGTAGAGAAAGTAGACTGTATCAACAACCTGACCGACAATACCGTAGTAAGCTCACTTCCTGTGATCCTGGATAAGGCGGCCAAAAAGAACATTCCGGTATTCGGAAGTGAAGTGGAGCAGGTGAAGATCGGCTGTCTGGCAACGGTTGGCCTGGATTATGTGGACCTTGGTATTCAGACCGGCAAGATGGCTGCACAGGTTCTGAAAGGTGAGAAAAAGGCAAGTGAGATGAATTTCGAGGTCATCAAAGAAGAATCTTTCTACGGCAACAACAAGGTTGCTGAAAACCTGGGCATTACGATTCCGGAAGATCTGGCATCTTCCGCAGCAGAACTCTTCGATGAGATTTCTGCAGAATAACCATCCGGAGGATTCTCATGTCGATTATACTTGGTGTGTTGGAAGAGGGCCTGATTTATGCGATCATGGCACTCGGTGTCTATATTACTTACAAAATTCTGGATTTTCCGGACCTTTCCGTTGACGGCACGTTCCCACTGGGAGCGGCCGTCACGGCTATGCTGATCATGAAAGGCGTGCATCCGGCGGCAACGCTGTTTCTGGCATTTCTGACAGGCGCGCTGGCAGGCTGCATTACGGGATTGATTCATGTCAAGCTGAAGGTGCGGGATCTGCTTTCCGGCATCATCGTGATGACGGCTCTGTATTCCCTGAACCTGCGGATTGCGGGCAAGGCGAATGTGCCCATTTTCAGCCAGGATACCATATTTGAGAATGCGTTTCTGACAGCGCATGTTCCGGAATCTCTGGAAGCATTTACGGTTGTGGTTATCCTTCTGATTATTGTGGCGGTCGGCAAGATTCTTTTGGATCTTTATTTGAATACCCGTTCCGGCTATCTGCTGCGGGCAGTGGGAGACAATGAGGTTCTGGTGACTTCTCTGGCCAAAGACAAGGGAATTGTGAAGATTATCGGTCTTGCGATTGCCAATGGTTTTGCTGCTCTTGCCGGCTGTGTGTACTGTCAGCAGAAGGGATTTTTTGAAATCAGCATTGGAACCGGCACCATGGTAATCGGTCTGGCAAGCGTCATTATCGGAACGAAACTGTTTAAACGGTTGGGCCGGGTGAAGGCGACGACAGCAGTTGTCTGCGGTTCGATCGTGTATAAGGCGTGCGTTTCCATTGCGATTGCACTGGGCATGGCGGCATCGGATCTGAAACTGATTACAGCGGTCTTGTTCCTGATGATTCTGGTGATCAGTAATTATAAGGAAGGGAAGGTGAAACCGCATGCTTGAACTGAATCACATTGAAAAATATTATAATGCGGGTACCGTCAATGAAATGTGTCTGTTTCATGATTTTTCCCTTTCCATTCAGGATGGAGAATTTGTATCGGTAGTCGGAAGCAACGGTTCCGGCAAAACTTCTCTGTTAAACATCATCTGCGGAAGTATTTCGCTGGACTCCGGTTCCATCCGGATCGGCGATCAGGATATCACACGGATGCCGGAGTATAA
>JALFHZ010000165.1 GCA_022776445.1 Lachnospiraceae bacterium | reverse complement strand
ACCCGTCCGCCGCTCAGTCAATCTTAATTCCATCCGAAAACTTCATCAAAATCGCTTCGCTCGACTTGCATGTGTTAAGCACGCCGCCAGCGTTCATCCTGAGCCAGGATCAAACTCTCAAATAAAAGTTTGTGTCCCGGTGTCAGATTAACCACTAGCTAATCATTTAACCGTTCTACTGTTGTTTGGTTTGTTTTTGTTCTGAATTTTCTCATTCAAAGATGTCTTAACCATAGACTCTTTTTTATTAGAATTTTCAGGGTTTTAAACACTGTTCAATCTTTCATTTTCAAGGTTCATCTTGTTGCTTTCGTTCTCAGCAGCAACTCGTTCATTTTATCACAACTTGTTTTGTCTGTCAAGAACTTTTTTCAACTTTTTATTTTTTTCATTTTCATGCATCCATGCATTAGGCGAAAAAAATAATCATTTGGAATAGAGCGGAGAAAGAGGGATTTGAACCCTCGCGCCGGTTGCCCGACCTACACCCTTAGCAGGGGCGCCTCTTCGGCCTCTTGAGTATTTCTCCGAATTGACATATTCCATATGATTGCATCTCTCAAACTCTGTTGTTCTTGAGCGCATTGACAATTATATATGAAAACCTTTTTATTGTCAAGCAATATTTTTCATTTTTTTCAAAAAAGCCGAATAACACAAGATATTATGTTTTTCGGCTTTTTTGTTTCTATATATAGTGTTGAAACAATTACTCTGCTCTCTTACCTGGCATATGCCCTTATTGCAGTTTCATAAAGATTATTTCCCTCACAGTCAATCACAACGATCACCGGAAAATGTTCTATTTTCAGTTTACGGATTGCCTCTGTTCCGAGGTCATCATATGCAACCACTTCGGACTCTACGATACATTTGGACAGAAGCGCGCCGGCACCTCCTACTGCTGCAAAATAAACAGACTGATTTCTGATAATCGCATCTATAACCGCCTGGCTTCTTTTTCCTTTGCCGATCATGGCACCAAGTCCAAGATCCAGCAATGCCGGAGCATACTTGTCCATGCGGCTTGCTGTGGTCGGTCCTGCAGAACCAATCGGTCTCCCCTCTCTGGCCGGAGAAGGTCCCATATAATAAATCACATTGCCATTGATTTCAATCGGAAGTGCTTTACCGGCATCCAGAGCTTCCTGCATGCGTTTATGCGCAGCATCTCTGGCCGTATAGATCGTACCGGTCAGATATACATAATCTCCTGCTCTCAGACTTGGGGCATCTTCTTTGCTGATTGGAACATTGATGATTCTATCCATTTTCATTCTCCTTACAGTACCCGATGAACATGACGATTTACGTGACAGCAGATATTGACTGCCATCGGAAGTCCGGCAATATGAGTCGGATACGTTTCAATATTGACTGCCAGTGCCGTAATTCTTCCGCCGAGACCGCCTGGTCCGATTCCAAGGTCATTGATTTTCTGAAGCATTTCCTGTTCCAGTTCTCTGACATAGGGGACCGGAGAACTTTCATCCAGATTACGTGTCAGCGCATGCTTCGCCATCAGAGCACACTTCTCAAAGGTTCCTCCGATTCCTATGCCTACCACCATCGGAGGACACGCGTTTGGACCTGCATCGCGAACTGCCGTCAGAATTGCCTCTTTCACGCCTTCGATTCCATCAGCAGGCTTCAGCATAAACACACGGCTCATATTTTCACTGCCGAATCCCTTCGGAGCCAGAGTAATGTCAAGCTGATCTCCTTCTACAATTTCATAATGAATCACTGCAGGTGTATTGTCATTGGTGTTGACGCGGTCAATCGGATCTCTCACCACGGATTTTCTCAAAAATCCATCCACATATCCGTCATGTACTCCCTGATTGATCGCATCGGTCAGACTGCCGCCTTCAATATGAACCTCCTGGCCGACTTTGACAAATAATACGGCCATACCGGTATCCTGACAGATCGGAATCATATCTTTTCCCGCAATATCGAGATTTTCCTGCAGCTGATTCAGAATCTGCTTTCCGAGAGGAGATTCTTCTTCCATTACTGCCTGATCAAACCGCTTTTTCATATCAGGAGAAAGATAATGATTGGCTTCTATACACATTTCTTTAATCTGCTTTGCAATTTCTGCTGTCTGTATGGATCTCAACTGCAGTACCTCCCTTATTCTGTCTTACCGGCTTCTTCCTCTGTTTTTTCTTCGTAAAGCTCTTCGATGCCTTCCCCTTCGGATTTGGTTCCGTCATCTCTTACCTTTGCGATGCTGGCAACCCGAACATCCGAATCCGGATCAATATTCATCAGCTTCACACCGGATGTATTTCTTCCGATCGTGGAAATATCATCTACAGAAATCCGGATCACTACGCCTTCTGTTGTAATCATCATGATATCATGATCATCATGTACCAGTTTTGCTCCGATCAGATCACCGGTTTTTTCCGTAATCTTGTAGCAGAGTACGCCCTTGCCGCCGCGGTTCTGAGGCGAGAACTCTTCAATCGGAGTCCGTTTACCCATACCGTACTCGGATACCACAAGAAGCTGCTCTCCCTGTGTATGCATCTGCATGCCGACTACCTGATCGCCTTCATTCAGCTTCATGCCAATGACACCCATGGATACACGGCCGGTTACACGAACATCTGTTTCATGGAAACGGATACACTGTCCCTTTCTGGTAACCAGGAAAATATCCTTGGTATCATCGGTTGCCTTAACTTCGATCAGTTCATCGTTTTCACGCAGCACAATAGCCTGCAGACCGTTCTTACGGACATTTTCATATTCTTTTACCGGAGTCTTCTTTACCATACCGTTTCTGGTTGCCATAAACAGATAATCGCTATCATTGTATTCCTTCATCGGAACAATCGCTGTAATCTTTTCTTCCGGCTGAAGCTGAAGCAGATTGACAATCGCTGTTCCTCTTGCAGTACGGCTTCCTTCCGGAATTGCATAGGCTTTCAGACGATATGCACGTCCCTTATTGGTAAAGAACATGATAAACCGATGCGTCTTCGTCAGGATCAGATCTTCAATATAATCCTCATCGATAGTCTGCATGCCCTTGATTCCCTTGCCGCCGCGGTTCTGACTTTTGAAATTGTCAATACTCATACGCTTAATATAACCGAGCTTCGTCATGGCCACGATGGTTCTCTCATTTGGAATCAGATCTTCCATAGACATATCAAATTCATCAAAACCGATTGACGTCTTGCGATCATCCCCGTATTTGTCAGAAATCAGAAGAATCTCTTCTTTGATCACGCCAAGCAGTTTCTTCTCATCAGCAAGAATTGCCTTTAACTCTTCAATTCTTGCCATCAGTTCTTTATATTCGTTCTCCAGCTTCTCCCGTTCCAGACCGGTCAGAGCACGCAGACGCATATCTACGATTGCCTGTGCCTGCACATCACTCAGTCCGAAACGCTCCATCAACTGCAGCTTTGCAGCCTGAACGGTTTCCGATCCGCGGATAATTTTAATTACTTCATCAATGTAATCCAGAGCAATTAACAATCCCTGTAAAATATGGGCACGCTCTTCCGCCTTGTTTAAATCATATTTCGTACGGCGGGTAACCACATCCTCCTGGTGCTGCAGATAGTACTTCAGCATGTCCAGGAGATTCAGAACCTTCGGTTCATTATTTACCAGAGCCAGCATAATAACACCGAAAGTATCCTGCAGCTGGGTATGCTTCAGAAGCTGATTCAGCAGAACATTCGCGTTGACATCCCGGCGCAGCTCGATCACAATCCGCATACCCTGACGGTCAGACTCATCACGCAGATCCGTGATGCCATCCACTCGCTTTTCCTTTACCAGTTCCGCAATTTTTTCAATCAGCCTTGCCTTATTGACCAGATACGGAAGCTCCGTTACGATAATCCTGCTCTTTCCGTTCGGCAGAGTCTCAATGTCTGATACCGCACGAACCCTGATTTTTCCGCGTCCTGTACGATATGCTTCTTCAATTCCGGATTTTCCGAGAATCGTAGCTCCGGTCGGGAAATCCGGTCCCTTGACAATCTCCAGAATCTCTTCCATCGTCGTATCACGGTCTTCCTCCACCCGGTTATCAATCAGCTTGACCACCGCACCGATTACTTCCCGCAGGTTATGCGGAGGAATATTTGTAGCCATACCGACGGCAATACCGGTCGTTCCGTTTACCAGAAGATTTGGAAAACGTGCCGGAAGCACCGTAGGTTCTTTTTCTGTCTCATCAAAGTTAGGCGTGAAATCAACGGTATCTTTATTGATATCCGCAAGCATTTCCATGGAGATTTTGCTCAGTCTTGCTTCTGTATAACGCATTGCCGCAGCGCCGTCTCCATCTACAGATCCAAAATTGCCGTGGCCGTCTACCAGCGGATAACGGGTGGACCATTCCTGAGCCATATTTACCAGTGCTCCGTAGATGGAACTGTCTCCATGCGGATGATATTTACCCATGGTATCACCCACGATACGGGCACATTTACGATGCGGTTTATCCGGACCGTTATTCAATTCAATCATAGAGTAAAGAACTCTGCGCTGTACCGGCTTTAAACCGTCCCGCACATCCGGAAGCGCACGGGCAGCAATCACGCTCATCGCATAATCGATATAGGATTTCTCCATCGTCGACTTCAAGTCAATGTCGTGAACTTTATCAAAAACATTCGGTTCCATAATCTTCTCCTTTTTGCAGTTAGATGCTTTTCTGTGAAGCGTCCTTCAGAATCCGGCTTAGATATCCAGGTTCTGTACATACTTCGCATTGGCTTCAATAAACTCACGTCTCGGCTCAACCTGATCTCCCATCAGCGTGGTAAATGTAAGATCGAGCTCAGAAGCCACATCATCATCCATATTCACACGCAGAAGAATACGGCGCTCCGGGTCCATGGTTGTCTCCCAAAGCTGTTCTGCATCCATCTCACCCAGACCTTTATAACGCTGAATCTTATTGTTGTTGTCTCGTCCGACTTCCTTCAGAATCTGGTTCAGCTCCTCATCACTATAGGCGTACCAGATCTTTTTATTCTTCTCCAGTTTATAAAGCGGCGGCTGTGCCAGATATACATGTCCCTGACGAATCAGTTCCGGCATAAAGCGATACAGAAACGTCAGCATCAGCGTACTGATATGCGCGCCGTCTACATCTGCATCCGTCATAATAATAATTTTGTGATAACGAAGCTTGGAAATATCAAAATCATCGTGAATACCAGTACCGAATGCGGTAATCATGGCTTTAATCTCAGCATTGGCGTAAATCTTATCCAGCCGTGCTTTCTCCACATTCAGAATCTTTCCGCGCAGCGGCAGAATCGCCTGCGTATCACGGGAACGCGCTGTTTTGGCTGAACCGCCTGCAGAATCTCCCTCTACGATGAAAATTTCACATTTTTCCGGATCCTTATTGGAACAGTCTGCCAGCTTACCCGGAAGCGCCATTCCCTCCAGAGCCGTCTTTCTTCTGGTAAGGTCTCTTGCCTTTCTCGCCGCGGCACGTGCACGCTGCGCGAGGACGGATTTTTCACAGATTGTTTTGGCTGCGGACGGATTCTGCTCCAGGAAATAGGTCAGCTGCTCGCTCACCACACTGTCTACAGCTCCGCGCGCTTCACTGTTGCCCAGCTTCTGTTTGGTCTGGCCTTCAAACTGAGGTTCTTCAATCTTGACACTGATGATCGCAGTTAGACCTTCCCGGATATCTTCGCCGCTTAAGTTCGGTTCACTGTCTTTCAGGAGCTTGTTTTTGCGGGCATAATCATTGATCGTCTTGGTCAGTGCGTTTTTCAGACCTACCAGATGCGTACCGCCTTCCGGCGTATTGACGTTGTTTACAAAGCTGTAAATGCTCTCCGTATAGGAATCGTTGTGCTGCATGGCAACTTCCACATACACACCATCCCGGATTCCCTCACAGTAAATCACCGAATCATATAAACCCGTCTTGCCTTTATTCAGATAAGTTACGAATTCACGGATTCCACCCTCATAATGGAACACTTTTTCTTTTTTCTCTTCTCTTTCATCCTTCAGAATAATCTTCAGGTCTCTGGTCAGGAAAGCCGTCTCCTGAAGGCGAATCCGTAAAATTTCAAAATCATAAACCGTTTCCTCAAAAATCTCCGGATCCGGCAGGAAATGAACTTCCGTACCATGTTTGTCCGCCGGACATTCTCCCACTACTTTCAGCGGATACATCACTTTGCCACGTTCATAGCGCTGCTGATAAATCTTCCCATCCTGATAAACTCTTACTTCCAGCCAGGTGGAAAGAGCATTTACCACCGATGCACCTACTCCGTGCAGTCCTCCGGATACCTTGTATCCCCCACCGCCGAATTTGCCGCCTGCATGCAAAATCGTAAACACGACTTCCACAGCCGGAATTCCTGCCTTTTTCTGAATGCCGACCGGAATGCCGCGACCGTCATCGACTACGGTTATGGAGTTGTCTGCATGGATTGTTACCTCAATCTTATCACAGTAACCGGCAAGTGCCTCATCGACGGCATTGTCCACGATCTCATAAACCAGATGATGAAGTCCCCTGGATGAAGTGCTGCCAATATACATGCCAGGTCTTTTCCGAACTGCTTCCAATCCCTCCAAAATCTGAATCTGGTCTGCTCCGTACTCTGCACTCATGTTGTTTCCTCCTAAAATTTTGCTTAGTCTGTCTCGTCAATTTTCACTGGTAACGGTTCCCTCCACGACATGATACAGCTTATCGATCCGGAACCGGTTGTTTACAAAATCTTCCAGTCCCGTACAGGTAATCATGGTCTGGATATGATGAATCGCGGAAAGCAGGTGATTCTGGCGCTCCCCATCCAGCTCGGACAATACATCATCCAGAAGCAAAATGGGATAATCCCTGACCAGCTTCTTCACCAGTTCGATTTCCGCCAGTTTTAATGATAACGCTGCAGTTCTCTGCTGTCCCTGGGAACCAAATTTCCGGATATCGATATCACCGATATAAAAACCGATGTCATCCCGATGCGGTCCTACAAGTGTTGTTTTCTGTTTCAGATCCTGCGGACGGCTCCGTTTCAGTTCCGTCTCCAGATCTTCCGCCGATGCATTCGGATCATAAAGAATAACGAGATCTTCCTTTCCTCCCGAAAGCTTTCGGTGAATCTCATGAATCAGCTCATTCAGCTGCATGATAAATTCTTTTCGGTAACGGATGATCTCTCTTCCGTACTGCACCAGCTGCATATCCCATACATCCAGTGTTTCCTCATATTCCGGGTGAAAAAAAAGCTCTTTTAAAAGTTTATTGCGCTGCATCAGCACCCGGTTATAAGAAACCAGGGAATGGACATACAGTTTATTAAGTTGACATAATTCCAAATCAATGAATTTTCTCCGTTCTGACGGACCATTCTTTATCAGGTTCAGATCCTCCGGAGAAAAAAACACCACATTGACAATCCCAAATAACTCACTGGCCCGCCGGATCGGAATCCCATTGATGGCTACACCCTTCGTTTTATTTTTCTTAAGATGCATATCAATCCGATATGGAACATCATGTTTCCGAACCGTCAGCTTGATATGAGATTCCTCCTTCTGAAAACGGATCATATCCCGATCCTTGCTGCCGCGATGCGATTTTGTCGTACAGCAGACATAAACGGCCTCCAGAATATTGGTTTTTCCCTGCGCGTTATTGCCATACAGAATATTGGTTCCCGGGCTGAACTGCATATGTAATTCATCGTAATTCCGGTAATTTTCCAGTTCCAGTGACTCAATAATCATAATTCAATCCGAATCTCTTCTCCGTTAAAGGTCACGATATCTCCGGCATGAAGCTTCTTGCCCCGCTGATACTCCACGCTGCCGTTCACTTTTACCAGGCCTTCTCCAATTGCATATTTTGCATCCACACCAGATTCGCAGAGTCCGGCAGCTTTCAGTGCCTGACCCAGTTTGATGTATTCTTCTCTCAATTTAATGATTTCCATTTTTTCCCTTTCCAAACCTCTTTTTAAACATCACTGGCAATAAAATTAACTGGAAGAATCAGATAAATATATGTCTGATTTTCATCGCGGATAAAGCATGGGGACTTTGGATTCATCATAAAAATCTCCACTTCTTCATCATCGATAACCCGCAGTGCATCCAGCAGGAACTTCGGATTAAATGCAATCATGATATCCTTACCGGTTTTATGAGCCATAACATCTGCATTCATAGAACCGTAAGAAGATTTTACCTTCATGTTTACATTATTGTCCTGAATGCTCAAAACAATCGGTTTGCGGTCACTGTCCCGGATCAGGATCATGGCACGGTCAATATTATCCATGAATTCCCGCTTGTTCACCCGGACACGGGTCTCATAATCGCTGGACAGCATATGGTTGATCTTGAAATATTCTCCGTCAATCAGGCGGGAAATCACAACCGTATCGTCAAACTCAAACAGAATATGATTCTTGCTGAAGAAAATCAGAACTTCCTTTTCATTGTCGCCGGTCAGAATCTTACTGATTTCAGAGAGTGTCTTTCCGGGGACAATGACCTTCCGGTTCTGATAATGATCTTTCAGCGTGATATTTCGAATGGAAATACGGTGTCCGTCCAGGGAAACCACTTTCAGAATGTCATCATTTACTTCCAGAAGTTCGCCCGCCATCATTTTATTGCTGTCATTTGGCGAGATAGAGAAAATCGTCTGACGTATTGCCTCTTTCAAGGTGAACTGAGAAAGGCAGATGTATTGATCGCGTTCAATATACGGCAAATAGGAGTATTCTTCTCCATCACGCCCCTGAATATTGAACAAAGCGTTTTCACATTCAATGATCGTGTTAAATTTTTCATCTGAAGTAATTGTTACATTGGACTCTCCGTCCGGTAATTTTCTGATAATTTCATAAAAAAGCTTTGCATCCAGAGCAATTTTACCTCTTTCCAGGATAGAACCTTCCACTTTGGTTTCAATTCCAAGTTCCATATCATTGCCGGTCAGCTTAATTTCGCTTGCATTTGCATCAATCAAAATGCATTCCAGAATGGACAGGGTTGTTTGGGAAGGGATTGCCTTAGAGACACTGTTGATTCCATTCAGCAGTGCATCTTTCTGAAAAACCAGTTTCATGTTGATAACTTCCTTTCTGTTTGAACAAGGTCTTTTTAGATCTATATATAGTTAAATTCCGTCGTAATAGTCGTAGGGGCTGTGGGTTTGTGTAAAAGTCTGTTTTGTCCAGAAAATCAGGACTTTTGGGGTGTTAATAACTATGTTGAAAACTATTCTGAATCTAAGGTTCGTTATGAAAGTTTTCCACAAAAGAAAATTTAGGTTTCTGTCGATAAAAAATTTCCACAAGTTACCCACAGAAAACACACACTATATCCACAAAAAAATGTGTATAACTTTTCATCGTCCTATTGCGGACTGATTTTCTTCTTTAAAATGTCGATGGTATTCTGCAAAGTCGGGTTGGACTGCAGATCAGCTGCGATTTTGTCGATGCCGTGAAGAATCGTGGTATGATCGCGGCCGCCCAGTGATTTTCCAATATTCTGAAGCGGTGTGTCTGTCATATTGCGGCATAAATACATGACAATCTGGCGTGGGTATACAATATCCTTATTCCTTTTCTGAGATAAAATATCCAGAGGTGTCAGATTAAAGTGATCCGAAACGACCTGAATGATAAATTCCGGTGTAATTTCCTTCGTTCCGCCAGGGGAAATTACATCTTTTAAGGCTTCTTCCGCCAGGGAAATGTTGATTTCCTTATTATTGTCCAGTTTGGAAAGTGCTACAATCTTGGTCAGCGCGCCTTCCAGTTCACGAATATTGGATTTGATATTGGTTGCAATGTATTTAATCACTTCATTGTCAATATTATATCCCTCCAGCTCTTCTTTCTTACGGAGAATCGCCATTCGGGTTTCATAATCCGGTGACTGGATATCCACAGTCAGTCCCCATTCGAAACGGGAGCGCAGACGTTCTTCCAGAGTTTCAATCTCTTTCGGAGGTTTATCTGAGGAGATGATAATCTGTTTTTTGGCGTCATGCAGTGCATTGAATGTGTGGAAAAACTCTTCCTGTGTACTTTCCTTTCCGATGATAAACTGAATATCGTCAATTAAAAGCACATCGTTGTTGCGGTATTTTTCACGAAATTCCGTTGTGGAAATATTGTTTTTATTACGGATTGCATCGATCAGCTCGTTGGTAAATTTCTCGGAGGTTACGTACAAAATCTTTGCCTGCGGGTTATTTTTCAGGATAAAATTGGCAATCGAATGCATCAGGTGGGTCTTTCCAAGACCAACACCGCCGTAAATAAACAAAGGATTGTAGATTTCTCCCGGGGATTCCGCTACAGCTAAAGATGCTGCATGTGCCAGATTGTTGTTGGCACCGACCACGAATGTATCAAATGTATATTTTGGATTCAGATTTGCATTCTGAAGAGCTGTCGGGCTGACGGTATTCTGCATTTTGTTGATCAGCTGGTTGGAACGGGCCGCCTCTTCAGTTTTAATCTGATCTTCCACGATAAATTTGACTTCGCATTTGAAACCGGTAAGCTCTTCAATCGCAAATTTCAGCAAAAAACTGTATTTCTTCTTAATATATCCGAGAAAGTTGGCATCCGGTACGATGATCTGAACCACATTGCCAGATTCTACGGAGTAAACCTTAAGCGGCAGAAGCCATGTGCTGAAGGAAACATCCGAAATATCGTGTTCTTCTTTTAAATACAGTAATATATCGTCCCATTTTTCTTTCAGTGTTTCTAACATAGAGGTATCTCCTATCAATATTTCCCAAATATGTATTGTCCAGACCCCGCAACAGGATGTTGTGGATATTCTTGTTATAAATGTGGATATGCACATTAACCCAATCTAAATCTATTGTATACCAAAACCTTAGGTTTTTCAACGGAAATAGTAAAAAGATGGCTTTTTCCAGAAATTTATCAACAGAGTTATCCACATGTTGTGGATAACTTATTCACATAATCAACATGATCGGATTACGTGAAAAAATGCAATTCACAGATTGACAACATGGGATGCAGTTAATAAAATGGATGTGTATAACATGCATTGTATCTTTTATGAGGAAGAACAGTAGCAGGAGGAAAAAAAATGAATAACAAGAAAAGAGACACTCGTTGGCTTACCAGTGTTGCACTTATGGCAGCAATCGTGATTTTACTGGCCAATACACCTTTGGGTATGATCCAGCTTCCGATTATTAAGGCAACAACTGTACACATCCCGGTGATTCTGGGAGCGATTCTCCTTGGACCGATGGCGGGAGCAATTCTTGGCGGAATATTTGGTATCTGTTCGATGATCAGCAATACCATGGCGCCGACTTTGCTGTCATTCGCGTTCTCCCCGTTTATGAGTATGACCGGTCTTTCAGGCGTATTGAAGGCAGTGTGGATTGCTGTCGGATGCCGGATCATGATCGGCGTGGTTGCCGGATGGGTGTGGATTCTGTTTAAGAAATGCAAAGTGAATCATCTGGCGGCACTTCCCATTACCGGATTTATCGGATCCATGACGAATACGATTTTTGTTATGGGAAGTATTTATCTTTTGCTGGCACAGGAATATGCTTCCGTAAAAAGCGTGGCAATTGATGCCGTATGGGGCCTGATCATGGGAACAATTACAGCGTCCGGTATTCCGGAGGCCATTGCAGCGGCAATTCTGGTGGCTGTGATCGGCAAAGTACTGATCCGTTTTGTCGGAGAAAGCAATTAATATTTATTTTAAAATAAGAAGAAACACAAAATATAGTATATTATTTTTTGATGCATACATGTTATAGGAGCAGCAAATTTTGCTGCTCTGTTTTTTTAGAAAAGGCTTGACGAAGCCTTTTATTTTCATTATAATTGAGAAGATGTTTAATTAAAATAGTCGAAATGTGTTTTCCAGATAAGCTATTATAAGAGGAGGTGCCGCAATATGAAAATGACTTTCCAGCCAAAGAACAGACAGAGATCTAAAGTTCATGGTTTCAGAGCTAGAATGAGTACTCCAGGTGGAAGAAAAGTATTAGCAGCAAGAAGAGCTAAAGGCAGAGCGA
>JALFHZ010000196.1 GCA_022776445.1 Lachnospiraceae bacterium | reverse complement strand
GTGGTTTGACGGAAGGACAGCTTACCATCAGTGACGGGGCGCTCAAAAAAATCATTCACAATTATACGAGAGAAGCCGGCGTCCGGAACCTGGAGCGAAGAATCGGAGATGTCTGCCGGAAAGCAGCCAGAGAGTATCTGGAGGACAACCAGAAGCGGATCCGGGTGACGGAGTCCAATCTGGAAAAGTATCTGGGCAAAGACAAAGTTACCTTTGAGGATGCCAATGAAGCAGATGAAATCGGTATCGTGCGGGGACTTGCCTGGACCAGTGTCGGCGGAGATACCCTGCAGATCGAGGTGAATGTGATGCCCGGCAAGGGTCAGCTTCAGCTGACCGGTCAGATGGGAGATGTCATGAAGGAATCTGCTCAGACAGCGCTGACCTTTGTGCGATCAATCAGTCCTGAGTATCAGGTGCCGGATGATTATTTTGAAAAGCATGATCTGCATATCCATATTCCGGAGGGAGCGGTACCGAAGGATGGTCCTTCTGCGGGCATTACGATGGCGACAGCGATGCTTTCCGCGGTGACGAACCGCAAGGTGGCTGCCAGGGTTGCCATGACCGGCGAGATTACGCTGCGCGGGCGTGTGCTGCCGATCGGAGGGCTGAAGGAGAAGATTCTGGCGGCGAAAATGGCACATATCAAGACGGTTCTGGTACCGGATAAGAATCGCCCGGATATTGTGGAGCTTTCCAGAGAGATTACCAGAGGACTTCGGATTGTTTATGTGAAGAACATGAAAGATGTGCTGCAGGAGGCATTCGTATGATTATCAAAAATGTTGCGCTGGAGACCGTATGCGGAATTACCAGTACACTGCCGGAGAATATTCATCCGGAATTTGCATTTGCGGGCAAGTCCAATGTGGGCAAGTCTTCTCTGATCAATGCGCTGATGAACCGCAAAGCCTTTGCCAGGACCTCGGCTCAGCCGGGCAAGACGCAGACCATCAATTTCTACCATATCAATGATGCTTTTTACTACGTGGATCTTCCGGGATATGGTTATGCGAAGGTTTCCGTAGAGGTAAAGGCGAAATGGGGCAAGATGATTGAGCGGTATCTGAAAAAATCTCCGATGCTGCGCTGTGTGTTCCTTCTGATTGATATTCGCCATGACCCGTCGGCAAACGACAGGCTGATGTACGAGTGGATCGTTTCCAATGGCTATCATCCGGTGATTATCGCGACGAAGCTGGACAAGATCAAGAGAAGCCAGGTTCAAAAGCAGCTGAAAGTGGTGCGTGAGGGACTTGGGATGGAAAAGGATGGAATCATCATTCCGTTTTCCGCTGAGACGAAGCAGGGGCGGGATGAAATCTGGGCACTGATTGAACAGATGACAGAATCAGAGCCGGAAAGGACGCTGTAAGAGATGAAAGTTGCAGACATGCATTGTGATACCATTGCGGAATTGTATGATCTCAGGAAGAAGGGGAAACCTGCATCCATACTGGAAAGTCCGCTACATATTGATCTGAAGAAGATGGAAAAGGGGGATTATCTGCTGCAGAATTTTGCGCTGTTCGTCCATCTGGGACGGACCGAGCGCCCCTTTGAATATGCCATGGAGCTGGCGGACTGTTTTTATACGGAACTGGAACCCTATGCGGACCGGATTGGAATTGTGAAAAGCTGGAAGGATATCGAAGCAAACCGAAACGCAGGAAAAATGTCCGCGATGCTGACACTGGAGGAAGGCGGTATCTGCCAGGGAAATCTGGCTTATCTGCGTGATTTCTACCGGCTTGGAGCCAGAATGATGACGCTGACCTGGAATTTTCAGAATGAGCTTGGCTTTCCGAACCGGATCCTGCCGGGAGATGGTGTGAGACCGCCGAAATGTCTGCCGGATACGGAAAACGGCCTGACGGAGACTGGTATCGCATTTCTGGAGGAGATGGAGCGGCTGGGCATGATCATTGACATCTCTCACCTGAATGACGCAGGAATCTGGGATGTCTTCCACTATACGAAGAAACCGTTTGTTGCCAGTCATTCCAATGCCAGAGCGCTCGCCAGCCATCCGAGAAATCTGACCGATGAGATGATCCGGGCTCTGGCAGAGCGTGGAGGCGTTGCAGGCATCAACTTCTGTGCATCATTTTTGCGGGATGAGGAAAACGGAGAGGATCCGAGACACAGTCTGTGCCGCGATATGGTGCGTCATATGAAGCATATGAAGTCGGTTGGAGGAATTGACTGCATCGGTCTGGGCTCTGATTTTGATGGAATCACAAGCATTGTGGAGATGAAGGACTGCTCCGGTATGCAGATGCTGGCAGATGAGATGAGTAACCAGGGATTTACGACAGGGGAAATCGAAGCCGTATTTTCCGGCAATGTGCTGCGTGTATACAGGGAAATCCTGTAATTTGGTGCTTTATTGCTTTAAAATCCCACAAATTTAAAGCAATAAAATTGACGGAAGTGTAATTTTGTAGTATGATATTTTATAGTTTGGAGACAAACAAATTCTATTCTGTAAATAAAGGGAGATTAAGATTATGAAGAAAAGATTACTGTCTCTGGTCCTGGCAGGTACGATGGCTCTGTCCATGACCGCATGTGGATCCAAAGAAGCAGCAGAAACCACTGCAGCAGCTACGACTGCAGCGGCAGAGACAACGGCAGCAGAAACTACCGCGGCAGCGGAGACGACTGCAGCAGATGATGATGCAAGTTATACCATCGGTATCTGTCAGCTGGTACAGCATGTCGCACTGGATGCGGCTACACAGGGCTTTAAGGATGCAGTTACCGAGGCGCTTGGTGATAAAGTTACCTTTGACGAGCAGAACGCGCAGGGTGATTCCAATACCTGTTCTACGATCATCAACAGCTTTGTTTCTTCCGGCGTAGATCTGATTATGGCAAATGCGACTCCTGCACTGCAGGCAGCACAGGCCGGAACCAACGAAATTCCGATTCTGGGAACTTCTGTTACAGAGTATGGTGTAGCGCTTGGTATTGACGGTTTTGACGGTACGGTAGGCGGCAACATCTCCGGAACCTCTGATCTGGCTCCGCTGGATGAGCAGGCTGCAATGCTGAAGGAGCTGTTTCCGGATGCGAAGAAGGTTGGTCTTCTGTACTGTTCCGCTGAGGCAAACTCCCAGTATCAGGTGGATACCGTGAAGGCTGCACTGGAAGAACTGGGTTACACCTGCGAGTACTACGCATTCTCAGATTCCAATGATCTGTCCACCATCGCAACCAAGGCTGCTTCCGAGAGCGAAGTGATCTATGTGCCGACCGATAATACGGTTGCTGCCAATACGGAGATTGTGAATAATATCTGCCAGCCGGCAGGCATTCCGGTGATTGCCGGTGAAGAAGGCATCTGCGCAGGCTGCGGCGTTGCAACTCTGTCGATCAGCTATTACGATCTGGGCGTTGCTACCGGCAAGATGGCAGTGAAGGTGCTGACCGGTGAGGCTGACATTTCTGAGATGCCGATCGAGTATGCTCCGCAGTTTACAAAGAAATACAATAAGGCGATCTGCGAGGCTATGAACATTACCGTTCCGGACGATTACGTTGCAATCGAGGAATAATTGGATGTATACAACAGCGAGAAAGCTTATCACTTGTCTCGCTGTTGTTTTTCCTGTAAAACGGCAGCTGCCGTTACAGGAGTCATCATAGACAAAAGTCCCTTACAGAACAGAATATAATTGAGGAAGGTACGATATGATTAGTTTATTAAATGCACTTCCCGGCGCAGCTGCGCAGGGATTGATCTGGGGTATTATGGCGATTGGCGTGTACATTACATACCGGGTTCTGGATATTGCCGATCTGACCGTAGATGGTTCTCTTTGTACCGGCGGTGCCGTCTGCATTATGCTGATGCTTGGCGGACATAATGTCTGGGTGGGCATGCTTGGCGGCATGCTGGCTGGTATGGTGGCCGGCTTTGCGACCGGCATTCTCCACACGTTTATGGGAATCCCGGCGATTCTGGCCGGTATTCTGACTCAGCTGGGGCTTTATTCCGTCAATCTGAAGGTGATGGGCAAGGCGAACCAGGCAATCAATGTTGACAAGTATGATCTGCTGGTTTCCCTCCGGTTTATTAAGAATGTACCGCTGTATAAAAATACGATTCTCCTTGTAGCGCTTCTGATTGCAGCCGTAATTCTGATTCTTTACTGGTTTTTCGGAACCGAGCTGGGATGTTCTCTTCGCGCAACCGGATGCAATGATAAGATGGCGCGTGCGCAGGGAATCAATACCGATTTCAGCCGCGTTCTGGGCCTGATGATTTCCAACGGCATCGTGGCATTTTCCGGTGCGCTGCTTTCTCAGTATCAGGGATTCGCAGATATCAACATGGGACGTGGTGCGATTGTAATCGGTCTGGCAGCCGTGATTATCGGTGAGGCTGTATTTGGCA
>JALFHZ010000105.1 GCA_022776445.1 Lachnospiraceae bacterium | reverse complement strand
TTGTTGACGCCGCTCATAATCCCTTCCAGCTCCGTCAGTTCATGATAGTGGGTCGCAAACAGTGTCTTGGCTCCCAGAAGCTTGGTGTTGCTGATATGCTCCACAACCGCCCAGGCAATGCTGAGTCCGTCAAAGGTACTGGTACCCCGGCCGATTTCATCCAGGATCAGAAGGCTGTTGCGCGTTGCATTGCGCAGGATATTGGCTACCTCTGTCATCTCGACCATAAACGTACTCTGCCCGGAAGCCAGGTCATCCGAAGCGCCCACGCGGGTGAAGATACGATCGCAGATGCCGATATTGGCATGGTCGGCAGGAACAAAGCTTCCCACCTGTGCCATCAGAACAATCAGCGCCGTCTGCCGCATATAGGTAGACTTACCGGCCATGTTCGGTCCGGTGATAATCGAAATACGGTTTTTGTTGTTATCCAGATAGGTGTCATTAGCGACAAACAGGTCATCCCGCATCATTTTCTCCACCACCGGATGACGCCCTCCCCTGATCTGAATCGTACCCCGTTCATTGATGGAAGGCTTCACATAATTATTCCGTGTCGCAACCGTGGACAGCGATACATACACATCCACAGCTGCAACCGCGCGTGCCGTCTTCTGAATCCGCACGACCTCCGCACCGACTTTGTCACGCACCTCACAGAACAGCTCATATTCCAGAGAAAACAGCTTGTCCTCGGCGCCGAGAATGACATCCTCCAGATTTTTGAGTTCATCCGTGGTGTAACGCTCTGCATTGGTCAGCGTCTGCTTGCGGATAAAGTATTCCGGCACCAGATCCTTAAAGGAATTTGTCACTTCAAAGTAATAGCCGAAGACTTTATTGTATTTCACCTTCAGATTTTTAATGCCGGTTTTGTCGCGCTCCTTCGCCTCCAGCTCTGCCAGCCAGGTTTTCCCTTCCGTTTTGGCATGTCGGAGACGATCTGCCTCTTCGCTGAAACCCTCCCGGATAATCCCGCCTTCTTTCACGGCAATCGGCGGCTCATCCACGATCGCCCGGCTGATCAGTTCTTCCAGATCTTCCAGGCCATCCATTTCTTCCTCCAGTTCCTTCAGATTGGCACAGGTAAACTCCTTCAGCAGATTTTTAATATGCGGAACCATGGCGATCGAATTGCGAAAAGCCAGAAGATCCCGGGGGTTGGCTGATTTATAACTGATCCGACCAACCAGACGCTCCAGATCATACACCGGATTCAGATATTCTCCCAGTTCTTCTCTGCTGATGTAATTCAGATTCAGCTCTTCAATCGCTTTCTGACGTTCCAGAATCTGTGCTTTCTGAATCAGCGGCTGTTCGATCCAGGTGCGGAGCAGCCGTGCGCCCATGGCCGTACGCGTTTTGTCAAGCACCCACAGAAGGCTTCCACGCTTCTGCTTCTCTCGCATGGTTTCCAGCAGTTCCAGATTGCGTCTTGTGGAAGAATCCAGAACCATGTAATTGCCTGTAGAATAGGGCACGATCGTAGTCAAATGATCCAGCGTACTCTTCTGCGTTTCATACAGATACTGTAAAACCGCGCCTGCGGCAATGATTCCGCTGTCATAATCGCCCAGACCCAGCCCTTCCAGGCTTCCCACCCGGAAATGCTCCTTCAGAATTTTTCTGCAGCTTTCCTCCTGAAAATAATGAGAATCCAGATTGGATACCGTAAAGGCGTATCGATCGCGAATGGAATCCAGACTGATTCCGGACATGGAAAATGCGTCATTGCAGATAATTTCCGCAGGGGAAAATTTGTTGATTTCATCCATCAGAGACCGCTCATTGCTGACTTCCGTCACAAGGAAGTCACCGGTGCTGATATCCGCCAGGGAAATGCCCATCTTTTCACCCAGATATACAATTCCCATCAGATAATTGTTCTTTGTCTCATCCAGCGCCTGAGAACTGGTGATCGTACCGGGTGTCACGACACGGATCACTTCCCGCTTCACAAGTCCCTTGCATAGCTTGGGATCCTCCATCTGCTCTGCGATCGCAACTTTATACCCCTTCTGAACCAGACGGCTCAGGTAAGAATCGACCGCATGGTACGGAACCCCGCACATCGGAGCACGCTCCTCCAGTCCGCACTCCTTTCCCGTCAGGGTAATCTCCAGCTCTTTGGATGCCGTCAACGCATCGTCGAAAAACATCTCATAGAAATCCCCCAGGCGATAAAAGAGAATGCAGTCACTATATTGTTTCTTGGTCTCCATATATTGGACCATCATTGGTGATAATCCAGCCACGTTTTACTCCTTATCTAAACATCGGAAGGATGCCAAAGGCACCCTCCCTGCTTATTTACACATATGTATGATTCTGTCTGTTCAGAACGTCGGATCGTCCTGAATCACTCCCTTCTATAAACCTGCGCAGGCCGGATCGGTCGGATCCCATCTCTGATCCTTCGGAATCCATACCTGATATGGCTTGAAGAAAGGTCCCGGAACATTGGCATCTTCATAGATTACAACCTCCGTGCCGATCTTGCAGTTGTCATAAACCCATTTTGCATTGGCACAGGTCAGACGCACGCAGCCAAGCGAACGGCTGACACCGAGATTGTTATAGCCATTGTTGTAAAGGGTCATCGGGTCAGCTTTCTCGTATGTAATGGAATGGAACAGGAATCCCTGTCCTGCAATGATTCTGGTAGCATACTGAGTATAGCTGTCATTGACCATCAGTCTCCAGCGGTATTTCTCCGGAGTCTTAAATGTACCCAGCGGCGTATCATCACCAACCGAAGTCAGCATCGCCTTCACCGGAATAATATAACCGTTGGCACCATCCTTCGCAAATACGGTCAGGCAGTTCAGTTCCTTATTGACGCGAAGCTGATAGCTGTCCTGCTTTCCGATCATGTCATCCACATCCATGATCAGAGCACCGTTCTGGTTGAAATAGAATTTCATACCGTCAATATAGTTCCAGCCGGTCAACGCACGGCCATCCTGAAAGTAATAACGTGCACGGTCATGATCTACCCATCCGGTATAACCTACACCGTTCACATAGTAGGTGGTATTGCCTTCCATAATGTTGATATATTCGCTGTGATTCGAGAAGAAACGGCGCTCATAGCTTCCTGGAGCTCCCATCTCCTTCGGTACCAGACAGACCTCAATGCTGGTCAGATAGTCCCCGCGGTCCACGGTACCCATCAATTCCTCATTGCAGGCCCATCCATGCTGTCCGGCATAAGCGGAAGTTCCGCGATAATATACATTGTAGCGCTTCGCCGCCTCACCGGAAAGTGCCACCTGAATCGCCTCTACATAAGTGGAATCCTCCGTTCCGCCTGCTGCAAGGCCGTCTCCCTTCCATGGCAGATAACCGCCGTGGTTGACATACACGCCGTAGGAAATCGCTCCTTCAACCCCGTTTAATTTCAGACTGATATTGGTAATCTGCTGATTGACTCCATCCGTTTTGGCCATCAGAACACCCTCTGCGGCGATGCCGGCAATCCCGGATGGTCCTGCCGGATAAAAATCCAAAGTCTCTGAACCGGTCTCAACAGCCGGTGCCTCCACATCCACCGGGGCGGAAACTGCCTCATCTGCCGGAGCCGTACCAACCTCCGGTACAATTGCAACGGGTTCCGCCGGAGCAGACGGCTGTACCGCCAAAGCGCCGGGACCGCCCTGTACTCCGGGTCCTGAATTCGCATGCTCCTGCCGGCTGCTTCCCTGTCCGGCCACGACCACGCCGGAAGTTCCTGCCGGGATTCCCGGATCTGCATAAGCACTGACAACCGTTCCCATCGACATAGCTGCCGCAAGTGCCAGCACCATGGTTCTCTTTCCTGACTTTCTCATCTGTTTATCCCTCCATATTTTCTGCGGGCTGCCCCATGTAATAAAAGCCCCTGGATTCTTCCAGACGTACATCAACAATCTTTCCGATCAGAGAAACATCTCCCGGAAAATGTACGGTTGTATTGTTCGTAAGACGACCGGTCACATATCCTTCCTGATGGTCATCCGGACTTTCAACCAGAACCTTCTGAACGGTCCCGGTATCCCGTCCGCACACTTCTCCTGCAATCTTCTGCACTTCACTCAGCAGACGATCAAACCGTTCCTTCACCACTGCCTCCGGTACCTGTTCCATCGAGGCTGCCGGGGTACCGGTACGGATGGAATAGATAAACGTAAACGCGCTGTCATAACGGACACGGCGTACAACATCAAGCGTCTCCTCAAAATCTTCCTCTGTTTCCCCCGGGAATCCCACAATAATATCCGTAGTCAGGGAAATATCCGGAATCGCCGCACGGATCCGGTCCACCAGTGCCAGATAATCCTCTTTCGAATATCTGCGGTTCATCCGCTTCAGAATCCGGCTGCTTCCGGACTGAAGCGGAAGATGCAGATGGTTGCACACCTTTTTGCATTCCTTCATCGCCTGAATCAGCTCATCCGACAGATCCTTCGGATGAGAGGTCATGAAACGGATTCGCTCCAGTCCTTCAATCTGATCGACCTGTCGCAGCAGTTTTGCAAAGCTGACCGGATGCTCCAGATTCTTTCCGTAGGAGTTCACATTCTGCCCAAGCAGCATGACCTCCACGACCCCATCTGCCACAAGCCGCCGGATCTCATCCAGAATATCCTCGGGCTTCCGGCTGCGTTCTCTTCCCCGCACATACGGTACAATACAGTAGCTGCAGAAATTATTGCAGCCAAACATGATATTGACACCGGATTTGAATGGATATTTGCGTTCTACCGGCAAATCTTCCACAATCGCATCGGTACCTTCCCAGACATCCGCAATCAGCTTTCCTCCGGTCAGACGACGGTACAACAGTTCTGCCAGCTTGAAAATATTATGCGTGCCGAAAATGATATCCACATGGGAATAGCTTTTCTTCACCTTCGCGACCGCAGCCTGCTCCTGCATCATACATCCGCACAGAGCAATCAGCATGTCCGGATTCTTCCGTTTGACCGTCTGCAGATAGCCCAGACGTCCGTATACCTTCTGATTCGCATTATCCCGGACGGTACAGGTATTGTACAGCACAAAATCCGCGTCCTCGCTGTCTGTCTCCAGATATCCGATCTGCTCCAGTATCCCGAGAAGTTTCTCCGAATCCCGTGCATTCATCTGGCAGCCGAACGTAGCTATATGAGCATAGCCCACCGCCTGCTTCTCTGTCAGCTCTTGAAGCCGCTCTGCACCATAATATTTCAGCGCCTCTCCGGAGGCCATCCTATCCTGAAACTTTGCCTGCAGGATCTTGCGCACCACCATCATGTAGTAGTTCTGCCGCTCAGGCTCCCCTGACGGAGCAAGCTCATCTATCGTTCGGAGATCAAAACGGCTTAAATAGTTATTCATATCATCATCCTTACTCAAACTTATCCTGTGCTTTTTCATTAAAAGCCAATTCATTATATCATAGCAAAATCTTTTTGGAAATACCAAATTATTGCTTCTGCAATACAAAATGGACCAATCTGCTCACCGCAGACTGATCCATCCTGCATCATTCAAACGAACTCCGGCTGATTATTCTTCGGAAAACTGATCCTTTCCTACAGAGCAAAGCGGGCACTCAAAATCCTCCGGAACATCTTCCCATTTGGTACCAGGCTCGATTCCGCCTTCCGGATAGCCCTGCTCCTCATCATATTCCCAGCCACAGACATCACATACGTACTTCATCATCTTGTCTCCTTATACTGTGTTATTTGCTCAAGGCGAGACTATTATAGCATGTGCAGAACCGAATGGAAATACCCAATCGATGATTATTTCACAATTCTTGTACCAGTCTCATGCTCCAGAGCTTCTTTCATTTTGTCAATCAGCGTAATGATCGCAGTAGCAGGTTTCCTGTTGCCCTCAACAAACAGCCTTGCGGCATCCACCTTGGGCCCCATGCTTCCTGCCGGGAACTGTCCCTCCGCCATGTAGGCATCCGCCTCTTTCAGCGTGATTTCATCCAGTTCCTTCATATCCGGCCTGCCGAAATTGATCGCGACCTTTTCCACTCCTGTCAGCAAAAGCAGATAATCAGCTTCAATTTCTTTTGCCAGAAGCGCAGAAGCGTAATCCTTGTCAATCACGGCCTCGACGCCTTTGTAGATTCCATTCTCACGGATCACCGGAATTCCCCCGCCGCCGCAGCAGATCACCAGATTGCCGTCCTTTATAAGCCCGCGGATCGTATCCTTTTCCACGATATCCAGCGGTTTCGGAGACGGAACCACTCTTCGGAATCCTCTGCCGCTGTCTTCTACCATCACATAGCCCTTTTCCTGCTCCAGCCATTCCTTATCGTCTTCGCTGTAAAACGGACCGATTGGCTTGGTCGGATGCTGAAAGCGCTCATCATTCTTGTCAACCACACATTCCGTAATCACGGTTACCACATTGACATCCAGCTTTTTTGCAGCCAGCTGATTTCTCAGGGACTGCTGAAGCAGATAGCCGATGCTTCCGGAAGTCTCGGCACCGCACACATCCAGAGAATAGGGCGGAACAACGATTTTCCCAGCCTCGTTTTTAATCAGCTCATTACCGACCTGCGGACCGTTTCCATGAGTCACGGCCACCTGATAGCCCTTCTCAACCAGCTCCACAATGGCAGCGCAGACCTTCTGCACATTGGCACTCTGTTCCTTCAGCGTTCCACGCTGTCCGTTTTTGATGATCGCATTGCCGCCTACTGCAACTACAACTGTTCCTTTCATTGCCACCACACCTTTCCTCATATTTTCCAGCGATTATACCAGCACGATACAGCTGATATACATAATGCATCCGACGATCGCCGCCGCAATCAGAGACAACGGCAATACTTTTCTCAGGATAAGTCCCTCATTGCCCATAATTCCTGCAGTCGTCGTCCCGAGAATAATATTACCCGGGCAGATTGCACTTCCAATCGCACCTCCCGCAGTCTGAGCACCCAGAATCGGAGCCGCCTCCATTCCAAGGAAATTGGCTGTCGTCATCTGAAAGCCGCCGAATAAAATATTGGAAGCCATATTACTGCTGGTCATAAAGGATCCCAAAAGGCCTACAATCGGGGCAAGCGCCACATAGGCCTGTCCCATCATCCCGGCAATTCCTTGTGCGAGAACCGTAGTCTGACCGGTACCGCTCATCACCTTGGACATTGCCACAAAACAAATCACTGCGATGGAAGAAGGAACGGTTTTCTTCACCGTCCGCCTCCACACCGCACGGTCGCCGCCTTCGGCAATCCATCCATGACCCTTAAAATACAAAAATCCGATTCCGGCAGAGACCAGAAGAAACATGCCGGCATGGGTAAACGGTGCAATCGGGGAAAACTTCTCTGTTGCCTCATCTACAAAGCCGTATCCCGTCACCATCTCAGGGAATGCAAATCCGACCTTAAACTGTCCCAGAAAATTTTTTACCGGACTGATCAACAGCACGAACAGGGTGATCAAGGTCAGTGCATAATACGGCAGAAATGCCTGATGCATAGACATATCCCGAGGATAGTCCCCCTCTTCACCGGATGCGGCTCTCCGATCCATAACCGGACTGTCTTCCAGTGCCCAGGTATCACGGTACAGGGGCGTGCGTCCCAGAAGAATCACGGCAATCAAAGAAATACAGCATGGAACAAAGCAGCACAAGGTCGTGTTCATCTGACCGACCAGCATCTGACCGCCTCCCTGCACCAGAGAAAGCACCAGTACAGCAGGAAGTCCTTTCTTCAGCGCTCTTCCCTTTCCATAGAACCAGCAAAGGGTCACACCGGTCGCAAAGTTCCAGATCCAGATAAAGGCAGTCGCCCACATGGCTGTCTGCGCAATCGCCTGCGGGTCATCCAGAATATTGGCCTGAATGATCAGTGCATCCCATGCCGCCGCCAGCGTACCGAAGGTATTCCCCCAGGTACTGAGCAGCAGCGGAATAATCACTGCCCAGAAGGGTTTGACACCGATTCCGATCAGAAGCGGAGCTCCTACCGCCACCGGGACACCAAATCCGGTGATTCCCTGCAGAAAGCTGGCAAACACCCATCCCAGCAGCATAATCTGCAGCAGCTCGTTTTTGGTAAACTGACCCATACTCTTTCGAAACACCTGAAAGGCCTTCGCCTCGTTCACCACTTCATAGAGCAGGATCGCCGGCCACACCACAATCAGTACCGCAAGGGCACTCCATACACCCTTGACAGCTTCCATACCGATATGAGGCAGTCCTGCTTTAAAAATAATCATGGCGCTGACAGCTGCTGTGAAAAGTCCGATGGGAGCTGCCTTCACAGCTCCCATCTGGAATTTCACCATCAGCACCAGTAAAACCAGGATCGGCACCGCTGCCATGATCCAGGTAAAGGCATTGACTGGTATATTCATATGCATCCTCCAAACTTTACTCTACCATGCACCATAAATCTGACGCGGCAGCCATAGACTGATCTCCGGAACATATGTGATCAGCATCAGTGCAATCAGAGACATGAAGATAAACGGCAAAGCACCTTTTGCAACCTTCAGCATCGGCTCCTTGGTGATACTGGAGGCCACGAAAAGATTTAAACCGAACGGAGGGGTAAACATACCAATCGCAGAGTTCACAACCATCACAATGCCAAGATGGATGATATCAATTCCCGCCTGCTGAGCAATCGGAAGAAACAGCGGTCCCATAATGGTCGTAATGGACGCACCATCCAGGAACATACCTGCTATCAGCAGTACGATATTCATTAAGAGCAGAATCATAAACTTCTGATCGGATACACTAAGCACAGCATTGGCAATGGCAACCGTGATGCCCTCAGAGGTCAGAATCCATGCGAATACCGATGCAGCAGCCAGAAGAATCATAACCTGAATCGTCGTGACGGCAGACTTTAAGACACAGTCAAAGAATCCCTTCATATCCAGCTCCCTGTATACAAACAGAGAAACCACGATGGAATAAACTGCCGCAACCGCAGCTGCTTCCGTTGGGGTAAACACACCGCCATAGATACCGCCTAGAATGATAATCGGAACGCCCATGCCCCAGATCGAATCTTTGATCGCGACGGCACGCTCCCTCCAGGTCGTCTTCTTCTCACGCACGATCTCCGGATGACGCATCGCATAAAAGAAGGTATAGGCCATGAAAGCCAGCGCATAGATGACTCCGGCACCAAAACCTGCCATAAACAGCGTACCTACGGACGCACCAGTAACCGTACCATACACGATCATATTTACGGACGGCGGAATGATGATACCCAGAGAACCTGCAGCCGTAATCACGCCGGCAGCAAAACTCCTGCTGTAGCCTTTCTCAATCAGTGCCGGATAAAGCAACGCTCCGATGGCAACCACCGTAGCCGGAGAAGATCCTGAAATCGCGCCGAAGAACAGGCTCGCAACAATTGCAGTCATGCCGAGACCACCCGGAATATGACCCACAAATGCATTGGCCAGATTAATGATACGTTTTGAGATACCGCCCTCACCCATCAGATTCGCAGCCAGAACGAACAGTGGAATACTCATCAACGAGAACTTATTGATGCCGGCAAACATTCTCTGAAGAATAATCACCAGATCCAGATCGTTAAACAGTACGAAGGTTGCAGCCACGGAGCCACACAGGGCAACAAAGATCGGAACGCTGGCTGCAAGCATAACAGCCAGGGATACAAACAGGAATACAGTCATGCCTCAGGCCCCTCCTTCTCTTTTCCAAACGTCATCACCGTCTGAATGATCTTAACCACAAAACGAAATGTCATGATTCCTCCGCCTACCGGAATGGACAGATAAATCCACCAGAGCGGAATCTCCATAGCCGGAGACACCTGATTGTTGGCCATCATGGAGCCGATCAGACGGCTTCCTGCCACCAGCATCAGAAGCGAAAAAGCCAGGCTGATCACATACACAAACAGTGCAATGATATCCTTCACCGCCTGATTTTTGATCGCATCCGGAATCGCCGTGATCTTCATGTGAGCATCGGTACGGACAGCCGCACCGCAGCCGCCGCACACAATCCAGATAATCGCAAATCTGGCATACTCCTCCGCCCAGACAAGACCCGACTTCAAGAAATAACGCATCAGT
>JALFHZ010000044.1 GCA_022776445.1 Lachnospiraceae bacterium | reverse complement strand
TTCTCTGTTACAGTAATTATTACAATCTGTTTTACTGACAGACTTTTTCTCTTTCTCGTATATTTCTTTCCGATATGCCAATGTCTGGTTATAAACAAAACGACAACAGCCAAATGTTTTTGCAATCTGTATTCTCTGTTCGCTATTAGGATATATCCTGTATTTATATGCTTTTAGCATTGGCTGTCACCACCTTCCTACCCGTGGTTTTCTATATATTTTCTCAACATCTCTTCTGAAACATTTCCTACACTGCAAGCAAAATATCCGTCCGTCCAAAAAGTATGCTCTTTCCAGAAATGTTTTCGTAAATAATTCGGATATCTTTCCCCAATATGATATGTTGTGTAACTCTTCATTAGATTTACTATTTTACTAATGGACATCGTTGGTTCTGTTTCTATCATGTAATGAATATGGTCTTTATCTGTCTCCATATATCTAATAATGACTTTGTGCTTTTGACATCAGCAATTTCTTTCTATACTTGCATACGAAAACAATGTGATACTATAGCAAATACTTGTGCCTGTTTTTTGATTTCCATGTTCCCATAACGCAAGTATAGCACAAGCCACCACTTTTGGCTACCTTAACCCACCGTCTAAAGCCAGTGGGATTGCGGCAGCCATTATTTCAATCACCAGCCACCAGCCGGGTGGGCTTCTGACAGGAGCAACACCGGATGGCCGAAAGGCGGGAACGCTTCTGGCTGATGGAACGATGAGTCCGATGCAGGGGAAGGATACGCATGGACCTCTGGCTGTGATGCAGTCCGCGATGCGCGTCGATCAGGATCCGTTCCAGGCAACCCTGCTCAATATGAAATTCCATCCGTCAGCTCATCGTGATCTGGTAGTCCGTATTGCTGGATACAGTGCATATTTTGTACAGTTGAATGAATCTATGCAGGAAGAGGTCATTAATCGTACAGAGCATACTTTGTAAGACGAATGGGTTCAATGCACAAATTTGAAAAAATGTGTTGTGCCTTTTGCACAGATAATTTTGAGTTTGCCTGAAAAGATTGTAGAAAATTGGCGAGCAATGGTAATATAATCAAAAAAATAACAAAGGAGAGGTGTTTTGTTATGGCATTATGGATGTGTATCATTGCTATCGTGATTTCCATACTGGTAGGATGGAAATACAAACTCAACACGGGCATCATCGCCATGGGATTCGCGTTCGTAATCGGAATCTGCGTGATGGGGATGAAAGCGTCAGATGTTATTAATTTCTGGCCGACTACCATTGTGTTCTATCTGTTGTCTATTGCACTGTTTTTCAATTATGCGACAGAAAACGGCACGATGAACGTACTGGGTCAGAAATTGCTGCATGCGATGGGCGGCAACGCAAAACTGGTTCCGTTTGCAATCGCGCTGGTATCTGCGATCGTAGGTGGCCTTGGTGCAGGCGCATCGACACCGGCCATTGTAGGCCCATTCGCATTTGTTATGGCGGCGACTGCCGGTGTAAATCCGATTTTGACAGCAATTGCAATTACATTTGGTAATCTGCTTGGTTCAAACAATCCTTATAACGGATATGGCGGCAGCATTTCTAAAAATCTGATCATTGCAAATGGAATTGATGAGGCAATGACCATGGACTGGTCTTTGAAAATTTGGTTTAACTGCTGTATTATCACTGTAATCGTGATTGTACTGTTCTATTTCCTTTTGAAAGGACATAAAGCAGGAACCGTAAGTGTTCAGGAGAAAGCTCCGGAATTTGATCCCGTTCAGAAAAAGACGTTTACGATTCTTCTGGCGGCATTCTTCCTGATGGTGGTTCCGCCGATCTTAAATACCTGGATTAAGGGTGTACCATTTTTAAAGACATTAAACCAACTGTGCCAACCACAGGTTATCATGATGCTGGGCGCTTTGCTCTGTGCAGTTTTGAAGCTTGGAAACGAGAAAACTGTTATCCGTAAGATTCCGATCAGTACGATCGTTATGATTGTGGGAGTATATTCTCTGATCAAGGTTGCAACAGAAGCAGGTCTGGTGGATTTTATCTCCGGTGTGCTGACCAGCAGCATTCCGAGATCCATGGTTCCTGGTGCGATTGTATTGTTTGCGGCTTTCTTAAGCTTCTTCTCGAGCTCTACGTCTACGGTTATGCCGTTGATGTATCCGATGGTTCCGGCACTTGCATCCGGACTGGGGCTGAATCCGATCGCACTTTATACCTGTATTTTCTTCGGCGGACTTGCTACGGCCTGCTCTCCGTTTTCTACAGGCGGTGCCGTTTGTATCGCGGCAAATCCGTACGAGGAGCAGAAGGAGCTTCTGTCTAACAAGATGATCATTGTTGCGTTGGTGATTCCTGTTGTTACGATCATTGCAGCAGAGCTTGGACTTTTCAATCTGTTTCATGTATAATGATTGTATTGTATATACATAACATGAATTCAGAAGGAGCGTGAATGGCATGAAGGGGCTTGAACTTGCCAGATCATATTATGAAACGTATGGATGGGCGATGATCCATGAGAGATTCGGCGCATACGAGAACAGGATTACAGTTGGGCTGGCGGGGGAAGGCTCCGAGTGCTTTGGATTTGATGATGAATATTCGACGGATCACGATTTTGGTCCGGCATTCTGCATGTGGGCGGATCCGGAGGTAATAAAAGAGATCGGGATGAGCCTTCAGGAGGCATATGAATCTCTGCCGAAACAGCATTGCGGGGTGGCGGTGCGCAGGGACACCCGGATGACCGGACATCGGACCGGTGTGTGGGAGAGCGGGGATTTTTACCGACGTTTTTTGGGAATGCCGGATGGCCCGGAAGATCTGATGGACTGGCTTCGTTTGCCGGACAGCTATCTGGCTGTTGCGGCAAACGGGGCTATGTTTGTTGATGGGGAAGGACGATTCCTGGCGATTCGAAAAAAACTGCTGGCCGGTTATCCGGAGGATGTCCGGATCAAGAAAATGGTTGCGCGCGCGGCAGTCATGTCACAGGCAGGGCAGTATAATTTCCCAAGATGTCTGAATCGTGGTGAGGCGGTGGCGGCTTCACTTGCTCTGTCGGAGTTCATAAATCACGGAATGTCTATGATATATCTGCTGAACCGAAGCTATGCGCCGTTTTACAAATGGAAGCATCGGGGCATGGAAAGACTGAAAATTCTGACGGAGACGAGGCAGATGTTTGCACAACTGATTTGTGAACGATTGACAGCGGAAGAAAAACAGGCAGTCATAGAGGATATTTGCAGGCTGGTGTCTGAGGAATGGATGCGGCAGGGACTGATTTCACAGTCGGATTCGTTTCTGCAGAACAGTCTGGATGAACTGATGAGTAAGATTCAGGATCCGCGGCTTCGCAGCATGCACTGGCTGCAGGGCTGATATAGATGAGAGGAGGAAGAATATTGGAGATGCGTGAACAGCTGATCAATCAAATTGTTGAACAGGAATGGGAAATGTTTATCCGTGTATCAAATGAAGGCGGCAGAGCTTCCTGCCAGGATGACAGGATAACGTTTGATATCATGAGACGCAGTCAGTTTGTGATCTGGAATCAGGAAGCTCTTACCTCTTATTTGGAGGATCTGGAACGAGCCGGGACAGAAGCGAGAAATCTGATGACGGAAAAATATGGATATATGATGGCGGATACGGCTCCGGCAGAGTACGAGAGGATCCGCAGCCGACTGCCGCAGATTTCGAAAGAGAAGCAGAGGCTGACAGAACGACTGGTGGAAATTCAGGTGGCGTGGATGGAAGCGTTCAGGCAGCAGTTTCCGGAGTATGGAAGTCAGGGCAGGGCTTTGCGGAACTCGGAAGCTCTGCCTGGTGATACTTCGATCGAGACCTATGCGCGAGGCGAGTTATTGACATATTCGGAGAAAACGCTGGATGCGCTGAGCAGGTGTTTCGAACAGATGAAGGAAGCGGGTATCAATGGAGGATTTCTGATTATGGAAGAGACTGCCCGGAGATATGGATTTCCATCATTGGAAGCGGCTGAAGAGCAGTGCAGAAGGAATTGCCGGAAGAACATATAATATAGTGGAGGTGCTGCAAATCTACCGCTGCAAAAAGGGAGTGAACTCCGAAAAGTCCACTCCCTCTGTAAATCCGTATTTGAATTAGCCAAAGTATCTCTTCAGCAGACCCTCGAATGCCTTGCCGTGTCTAGCCTCGTCGCGAGCCATCTCATGAACGGTGTCATGGATTGCATCCAGGTTAGCAGCTTTTGCACGCTTAGCCAGATCAAACTTACCAGCGGTAGCGCCATTCTCTGCCTCAACTCTCATCTCCAGATTCTTCTTGGTGCTGTCGGTAACAACCTCGCCCAGAAGCTCTGCAAACTTCGCTGCATGCTCAGCCTCTTCGTAAGCTGCCTTTTCCCAGTACAGACCGATCTCCGGATAGCCTTCTCTGTGAGCAACTCTTGCCATAGCCAGATACATACCAACCTCAGAGCACTCGCCTTCGAAGTTTGCTCTCAGATCTTTGATGATGTCTTCGCTTACGCCCTGTGCAACGCCTACAACGTGCTCAGCAGCCCAGGTTCTCTCTTCCTTCTGCTCGATGAACTTGGAGCCAGGAACTTTACATACCGGGCAGAATTCCGGAGCAGACTCACCTTCATAAACATAACCACAAACGCTGCAAACCCATTTCTTCATAACTCAGATCTCCTTTTCTTAAAAATAATGATTATAGTGAATATCATATTTAGCGCTTCTTTAGTAATCAAATCAGTAATGATTACTAATATTAAGATAGCATAACTTTTGCTTTGTGTCAATAGCTTTTGAAACTTTTTCTGTATCTGTTAATGCTGCTTCAAAGCCATACATTCTGCACAAATACCATAAAAATATGTGACATGCGTATCGACTCTTCCATTAAAACCGGCCTGTGCTTTCTGCGTGACATCACTGAGCGGTTCCAGAGGAAGATCGCTGACTGTGCCGCACTGACGGCAGATAAAGTGATAATGAGGGAGAATATCCGCGTCAAAGTGGTCTTTCCCATCCCCGCAGGTGAGCTTCTGAATCTCTCCCAGTTCCACCAGAAGATTCAGATTGCGGTATACCGTGCCAAGACTGATGTTCGGAAATTCTTCCCGAATCGTTGTGTATATGGCGTCTGCGGTTGGATGGTCATGGCGCCCCATCAGACAGGCCTTGATGGACTCCCTCTGACGACTATACTTAAGCGTTTTCATAGTTGGCAGCTCCTTCTCTTATGAGAAAATAATAATAATGATTACTATTTTATTCTATATAAAAACGCCAGGTATGTCAAGCGAAAAATCATTTATACGGTTTCTTTTGCAATACGTATGAATTCTTTGGTTGCCTGAGACATATAATGACCTTTGTGGTAGCCAATTGCAAGGATTCCATGTGCTTTCGGATGATCCAGGGAATAGAAGCTGATAGGCGTGGTCTTGCTGAGCTGATTTAAAAGATCCTTATGTCCGGAGATGAACATCTTCGGATAGAAGGTGATGCCCATGCCTTTGGCAGCCAGCGCGAACACCGTCTCGATATTCTCTGTCTCAAGGATTATATGGGGGGTAAGTTCTGCTTCTTCGAACATCTCGTCCGCGATGGTGCGAACCCGGTTCCCTTTATTAATCAGAAGAAACGGGCATTCGCTCAGAAGCTTCAGGTCCGTGTGGCGGGAAAGCTGATCTTTTATTTCAGAAAGACGTCCCGGGAAAGCATGTTCCAGAGTCGCATCCGGTACGGCGAGCAGAATCTCTTCCTGACAGAGGGGAACCGTCTCAATATTTTCTACCTTGAACGGCAGCATGTCGATCACCAGATCTACATCGCCGTGCAGCAGGTCGTTGGCCAGCTCGGAGGAGTTGCCTTCCACAAGCTTCAGATCAATATTGGGGAAGCGTTCCTTGTAAACCGGAAGAATTTCAGGGAGAATCATCCTCCCGCGGGTGTGGGATAGACCGATTACCAGCTGTCCGATGGAAAAATCCTTGATGTCGGCCAGTTCCCGGTAGGTTTCGTCCTTCAGCTCCAGAATCTGACGCGCCTTGTTTTTTAATGCCTGTCCGGCATAGGTGAGCGTCAGCGGATTGGTGCGGTTGAAGAGAACCACATCAAATTCCTTCTCCATATTGGAGATATGGTTGCTCAGGGACTGCTGGGAGATATAAAGCCGTTTGGCTGCTTTGGTAAAGTTCAGTTCTTCCGCGGCAACCAGAAAGTATTCCAGATTGAGAAAGTTAATCATTGCCGGTGCCTCCTGTAGCAACCTCCTGACGGAGCGCAGGGATAAATGCGGTCACTTTGTCTATGGAGGAGTTGACGACCAGTTCTTCCGGAAAATCCATTTCCTTCAGAAGCTCATGTGCGCGTGTATGATTTCCGACATCCGCTTCACAGTGTGCGTCACTGTCCAGAATGACCGGTACATGATAGCGCCTGCACAGTTCCAGCATGGTGATATAGTTCTCCCGCGCATGAAGCCGGTGGCTCTGCGGGTGCAGAGAACTGGAATTTACCTCCAGAAGCACCTGTTCCTCCTTTGCTGCGCAGACCAGCGTCTCATAGTCAATGGGGAAGCGACCGTCATCGGGATGGCCGATGATCTGGACACGGGGATCCTTCATGGCACCGAGATAGGCAGCGGTATTCTGGCTGACGGTTCCGTTGTCATAGCACGGGTCATGGATGCTGGCAATGGCAAAATCAAGCTGTCTGCAGTAGCCTGGCTTCAGATCCAGGGCACCTGTATAGTCGGTGATATTCAGCTCGCAGCCGAGCAAAAGCCGGACACCGTATATTTCTCTTGGAACTACGCGGAGATTGATAAAATAAAACGGATGGCAGGCACCGGGAATCCCGGGAGCGTGCTCTGTGACACCGAGCAGTTTGACGCCTTTTTCCGAAGCAGAATGAAGCATTTCATAAAGTGTATTGTATGCATGCCCGCTCATGATGGTATGGGTATGCAGATCCAAGATATCTTTCATATTGGTTAACCGAAAATCCTTTCCGAACAGGTTCTTAACAGTTCGCGAACAGTATATCATACTTTTCAACAGAAAACTATAGAAAAAAGCCTGAAAATATGGTAAAGTCAACGTATCGGGCAGAGTGAGAATTCTGTCGAAACAGAAGGAGGAATGTTGGATTATGAGCGAAGCAGTGAAAGAAAGCATGGAAGATTTTGCCAGGGAGCTGGAAGCATCCTATAAAGAGTTTGATGAACGCCGCAATGCATATGAGGATCAGGAAGGTCCGGATGCGGAGAAGTGGGCTGAGCTGGTCAACATGATGCAGGAGAAGACCGTTGTCAATGTCAAAGTGAAGGAAGCAGTCAAGGGCGGCCTGGTAACCTATGTGGATGAGCTTCAGGGATTTATCCCGGCATCTCAGATTTCTACTCAGTATGTAGAAAAACTGGAAGACTGGGTTGGCAAACATCTGGATGTTGTGCCGATTACTGTGGATCCGGAGAAGAAGAAACTGGTTCTGTCCGGCAGAGTGGTCATGAAAGAGAAGGAGGCTGCCGAGAAAGCAGCGAAGATGGCGGCAGTCAAGGTTGGCGCTGTCGTGGAAGGTACGGTTGACAGTCTGAAGGATTATGGCGCATTTGTGAACCTGGATAACGGACTGACCGGACTGCTGCATGTGTCTCAGATCAGCAAGCAGAGAATCAAGCATCCGGGCGTTGTTCTTCAGGAAGGTCAGAAGGTGACTGTGAAGATCATCGGTGTGAATGAAGGCAAAATCAGCCTGAGCATGCGGGCTCTGGAAGCAGAGGATGAGGCACCGCGGGAGAAAGAGGAAGTATTTGATTATAAGGAGACCGGAGCAGCGACAACAGGTCTCGGCGATCTGCTGAAAGGTCTGAAGCTGTAGGGTTCGGTTCTTCGGACTTTGATATTGAAGGAGGGATAGGATTGTCAAATATCCCTGATAATTTTAATCAGATTGACCGGTGGAAGACGAGTATGCTGCTGTATGAATCGGCGCTGAAGTCGATCGGAACCAAGATCGAGATTCTGAACAACGAGTTCATTCATGTATACGGTCATACGCCGATCGAACACGTAAAATCCAGATTGAAATCGCCGGAAAGTATTGTCAAGAAGCTGAAAAGGCACGGACTGGAGGTCACCATCGAAAACATGGTGAACCGTTTGAGCGATATCGCGGGAATCCGGATTATCTGTTCGTTTACTCAGGATATTTATCAGATCGCGGATCTGATTGCAGGCCAGAAGGATATTACTGTTCTCTATGTGAAGGATTATATCCGGCAGCCGAAGCCGAACGGATATAAGAGCTATCATATGATTGTGACGATTCCGATTTATCTGAAGGACGGACCGGTGGATACCAAGGTAGAGATTCAGATCCGTACAGTGGCGATGGATTTCTGGGCGAGTCTGGAACACAAGATTTATTATAAGTTTGAAGGAGATGCTCCGGCATCTCTTCAGGCAGAACTGAAAGCCTGCGCGGATATGGTGGATATTCTGGATGCCAAGATGTTTTCTCTGAATCAGTCCATTCTGGCAGGCGGAACAGAAGAAAAGGAATAAGAGATATTCACATATGAAATTATTAGCAAAAGAAACCTGGCAGATTGCAGGTCAAAACTGGAAGAATGTTCTTTTGTTTGAACTTTTATATCGTGGTATCACGCTGCCGGTTTACCTGCGGTTTGTAAACCGGGCACTGCAAATGGCACTCCATCTGGCAGGGTACAGTTATCTGACCTCGGGCAATATCGGAAGTTTTCTGATCCAGCCCGGGACATTGCTGACTCTGGTGGGAGTCTGCGCTGTCGGAATGATGATGCTGACTCTGGAGATTGCCGGACTCATTACTGCATATCAGGGGGCGGCCTATGATCAGAAGCTGTCCCCGTTGCGTATTTTGTGGGGCGGTATCCGGAAAATGTCAGATGAGTGTGCGAAGCGAAACTGGAGACTTGGGATTCTGGCGCTGATGCTGTTTTTGCTGAGTCATCTGTTTCTGATTGTCCGGGTGCTTACGCATGTGAAGCCATTTAGTTTTGTTCTGCATGAGATCAGCAGGGAGCCCCTGATGCTGCTGTTTGTGGCCGGAGTTCTGGTTTTCTGCCTGGCGGCAGTTGTGCCGGCACTGTTTGTATTTCATTCCTGCATGATTGAGCAGCGCTCTTATCAGGATGCGCAGCTCAGGAGCATCAGTCTTTTGAAAAAACATGCGGGTAAGGAGATTCTGCTGCTGGCAGGAAGCAATTTACTGGTGATGCTCCTGACAGCGGTCGGTTATGGCATCAGCGTGACGGCGGCAGCGGTGCTGACGCTGCTTCTGACAGAACGGAAGATGGCTCTGGCGACACTTTTGTATGCGGCGGATCGTCTGGAAATTTTATTCCTTTTTGCAGGAAGCATTCTGGCATGGATTGTCCTGTTTGCATCGCTGTCAGTGCTGTTTTATCAGTATGCAAACCGGAGATTTCATGAACCGGAGTGGGATGTCCGCTATCCGGCCAGAGGCACGGTTGACCGCAGAAAGCTGGCCGGATTCCTCTGTGCTGTGGCTGCCGGACTGTCGCTCTATGTAGTTGATCTGGTGCAGAATGGTCCGGGGGTTGCGGATTTGGTGATGGAGGAAATGCAGATTATGGCACACCGGGGGAGCTGCCTGTCCGCTCCGGAGAATACCATGGCGGCTGTGCGTGCAGCGTATGAGGAGCTGGCTGACAGTGTGGAACTGGATGTGCAGATGACCGCGGACGGAGTTGTGGTGCTGGGACACGACGCAAGTCTCAGGCGTGTGGCAGGTGTGAACCGTACCATTGCGTCCTGTACATATGAGGAGCTGTGCAGTCTGGAGGTGGGCAGCTGGTTTTCGCCGGAGTTCGCGGGTGAGCCGATACCGGAGCTGGAAGAGGTTCTGGAGTACTGCAAAGGGAAAATGGATCTGAATATTGAGATCAAGGGTGCAGGTCGGGAGAGTGATCTTCCTTCCCGTGTGACGGAACTGATTCTGGATCACGGCATGGAGGAGCAGTGTGTGCTGACTTCTTCCAGTCTGAGCTGTCTGAAACAGGTGAAGGAGCTGGCACCGCAGCTGCGCACGGGATATGTGGTATCGGCAGCGTATGGAGATTTCTACTCCAGTGATGCTGTGGATTTTATCAGTATTCGTCATAATTTTGTGGATGAACGTCTGGTGAAGAATGTTCATGCGCAGGGCAAAGCGGTCTATGCATGGACCGTGAATGTCAAGAGTGAGATGGAGCGTCTGCATCATCTGGGTGTGGACGGGATTATTACGGATCGGCCGGTTTTTGCCCGGGAGATTATCTACCGGGAGGAAGCTACCGAGAATCTTTTGGAATATCTGGAAATGGTACTGAAGTAGGAGGAAGACATGAGAGCAGTAGTGCAGCGGGTGACGAGGGCCAGCGTAAAGGTAGACGGAGAGACGATCGGAGCGATCGGCAGAGGGTTTCTGGTGCTTTTGGGAGTGGCGGAGACGGACACGGAGACTGTGGCAGACCGGATGGCAGACAAGATCTGTAAACTGCGGATCTTTGAAGATGCGGATGGAAAGACCAATCTGTCGCTGGCAGATGTGGGGGGAGAGCTTCTGGTAGTCAGCCAGTTTACGCTGTATGCCGACTGCCATAAGGGCAACCGCCCGAGCTTTATCAGGGCCGGTTCTCCGGCTAAGGCAGAGCAGCTTTATGAATATTTTACAGAACGGTGCAGGCAGTATGTGCCGAAGGTGGAGCATGGACGTTTTGGGGCGGATATGAAAGTGGAATTGCTCAATGACGGGCCGTTTACGCTGATGCTGGAAGCGGACGAGCACGGAGTATTACAGTAAATGCTGTACAGGAGGAAAATACAATGACAGAGGAAAAGAAAAAATCAGCAGGAAAAGTACTGGAGGAGCAGCTGACCTGGAAGTTCCCGCATATTGCGAAAGATGCGCCGGCACAGGTTGAGGAAGCTGCAGCTTTCTGTGAGGGATATAAGGCATTTCTGGACCGCGGCAAGACGGAGCGGGAATGTGTAAAGGCTGCTGTGGAGATGCTGAAGGCGGCAGGCTATGAGGAACTGGATGAGACCCGTTCCTATCAGCCGGGTGATAAAGTATATCAGGTAAATCGCGGAAAGGCAATTCTGATGACAACCTTCGGAGAAAAGCCGATCAGCGAGGGAATCCGGATCAACGGTGCGCACATTGATTCTCCGCGCCTGGATCTGAAGCCGAATCCTGTGTATGAAAAACAGGATATTGCCTATTTTAAGACTCATTATTACGGCGGTATCCGCAAGTATCAGTGGGGAACGGTTCCGCTGGCCATGCATGGCGTGGTTGTGAAAAAAAACGGCGAGACTGTTTCGATCTGTATCGGTGAGGAGCCCGGAGATCCGGTGTTCTGTATCAGCGATCTGCTTCCGCACCTGGCTGCCAAACAGAATGAGCGGAAGCTGAGCGAGGGTCTGCGCGGTGAGGAACTGAATATTATCATCGGTTCGATTCCTTATGCGGATGAAGAGGTGAAGGAGCCGGTTAAGCTGATGGCATTGAAGCTTCTGCATGACAAATATGGTATTACCGAGGCTGATTTTTACCGTGCGGAGATCGAGATGGTACCGGCACAGAAGGCGGTTGATGTAGGACTGGACCGGAGTCTGGTGGGCGCCTACGGGCAGGATGACCGTGTCTGCGCTTATACGGCACTGATCGCGGAGATTGAGGCAAAGCATCCGACCTATACTACGGTTACCGTGCTGACGGATAAGGAAGAGATCGGTTCAGAGGGAAACACCGGTATGAATTCCCATTATTTCGGTCATTATGTGGAGCGCCTGGCACAGATGCAGGGGGCAGATCCGAAGGATGTTTTCGCCAAATCCATGTGTCTGTCTGCAGATGTGAATGCGGCGTATGATCCAACCTTTGCGGATGCGTTTGAGGTGAATAATTCCAGTTTTATCAATAAGGGTTGCGTGCTGACGAAATACACCGGCGCGCGCGGCAAATCCGGTGCGAGCGATGCCAGTGCCGAGACCATGGCAAAGGTCATCCGCATTATGGATGGGGCCGGTGTATACTGGCAGGCCGGGGAACTGGGTGCAGTAGACCAGGGCGGCGGCGGAACCATTGCCAAGTTTGTGGCTCACCTGAATATTGATGTGGTGGATCTGGGAGTACCGATTGTATCCATGCACGCACCGTTTGAGCTGGCTTCCAAGCTGGATGTGTACAATACCTACAGGGCATTTCAGGCCTTTTATCTGTAACCGCCGCGTTACATACATGAAAATTTCATGAAATTGCAGGAAACCTCTTTTTAAAAGAGCCGCAATATGTTATAACTGTAGGAAATACGCTGTAAATCCGGGCGGAAGCCCGGGGCGTAAATCCCAGGAAGTAAAGGAAAGTATGATGAGAAAATATGTAAGACTGATGCTGTGCGGCATGGCTGTGATGATGCTGGCTGCAGGCTGTTCCAAGAAAGAAGAGACTCCGAAGGAGGAAACCACGGCATCATCCGAGACCGGTCAGACCGAAGCGGAGATTGTGGACAAAGGCGAAGTAACGAAGCTTGGTACCTATAAAGGCGTTGAAGTGACCAGAATGTCGGTTGAAGTCAGCGATGAAGAGCTGGATGCCCGTATTCAGAGTATTCTGGATGCCAATCCGGAGCGGATTGAGATTACCGACCGTGCCGCACAGAATGGAGATGTGGTCAATATTGACTATGTCGGCATGAAGGATGGCGAGGCATTTGACGGCGGTACAGCACAGGGGTATGACCTGAAGCTGGGTTCCGGTACCTTTATCGATGGCTTTGAGGATGGACTGATCGGAGCAAAGACCGGCGATGAGCTGAGCCTGAATCTGACATTCCCGGAGAATTACGGCAATGCGGATCTGGCGGGTCAGGCAGTTGTGTTTGATGTTACGGTGAATCGGATTGAGGAGGAGAAGGAAGCGGTTCTGGATGACGCATTTGTGCAAAGAATTTCTGATTTTACCACAGTAGATGAGTTCCGTGCCGATACGCTTTCGGATATGGAAGCGGAGAAGAACAATCAGGCAGATCAGCAGGTGGAGACGGATGCTTTTATGGCAGTACTGGAAAACTCCGAGTATGATCTGAATGAAGAGGCCGTGGAGCAGCAGTACAATACACTGATGGACAATTACAACAGCATGATGCAGATGTACGGCATTGAGCTGGCTGATTATGTGAAGATGTTCGGTATGACAGAAGAACAGTTCCAGGATGAGATTCGCGTGACTGCTGAGAGAGCGGTTCAGGAGCAGCTTCTTGTTGCTGCGATTGCAGAGGCAGAGGGTCTGAAGGTGGATGACACGGACCGTGAGAAGCTGGCGAAGCAGTATGGCACCGATATCAAGACTCTGACAGACAGCTATGGCGCGGAGTCGGTAGATGAGACGGCGATGGTATACAAAGTGGTTCAGTTTATCAAGGATAACGCAGTAGTAAAATAAAAAGCGCAGATGAATCTGACGGAAGGAGAGCTTTTATGCAGCTGTTAAAGGACAGAATCCGCAAGGATGGAAAAATCAAGGCAGGCAATGTACTGAAGGTAGACAGTTTCCTGAATCACCAGATGGATATCGATCTGTTTCAGGAGATTGGCAGAGAGTTCAAGCGGCGTTTCTCAGATGTTCAGGTGAACAAGATTCTGACGATTGAGGCATCCGGTATCGGAATTGCCTGCGTTGTTGCACAGAGTTTCCATGTGCCGGTGGTATTTGCAAAAAAAACCAAGACGAAAAATATTGCCGGAGATGTGTATACCAGTAAGGTAGAATCCTTTACGCACGGGCGAGTGTACGATATTATTGTATCGAAGGAATTTCTGGGCAAGGGAGACAAGGTGCTGCTGATTGATGATTTCCTGGCCAACGGAAAGGCTCTGGAGGGACTTGCCGCGCTGGTGAGGGAGTCCGGAGCAGAGCTGGTAGGTGCCGGCATTGTCATTGAGAAAGGCTTTCAGGTCGGCGGTGATATTATTCGATCTCAGGGGATCCGTCTGGAGTCTCTTGCGATTGTAGACAGTATGGATGAGGAGACCGGAACCATTACGTTCCGCGGAGATGAGGCGTGAGCAGAAAGGCATTGTTTTTTGATATCGACGGGACACTTCTCAGCGAAGTGACCAGGGAGGTGCCGGAGAGTGCAACGCGTGCGCTTGAGCAGGCACGTGCCTGCGGGCATTTGATTTTTGTGAATACAGGGCGCTCTTACAGTGAGCTCGGAAGAATCAAGGACCTGGTACAGCCGGATGGATGGCTGTGCGGCTGCGGCACTTATATTGAAGCGGAAGGCAAGGTACTCTATCATCGGGTTTTGCCCAGGGAACTGAACCGGAAGATCCGCAAGGCGATTGAGGATGCCGACATGGATGGTATTCTGGAAGGAAAGGACGGCTGCTATGTAGGCAGTCCGGATTCCCGTTTCCCGGTGGGTCGTCGTTTTCGGAAGAATCTGCCGCATGCGATCCGCTCCATGAACTGGAACGAATCCTGCGGAGACGCGGAGAAGTTCTGTGTGCTGGCAGATGAAAAAAGCGACCGGGCCGGTTTTTTCCGGAGTCTGGGTCTGGAGATTGATGTGATTGACCGGGGCGGCGGATTCTATGAATGTGTGCCGGCCGGACATTCCAAAGCGACGGCGATTGATGTGGTTCTGGATACATACGGACTGACGCTTAAGGATGCCTATGTATTTGGAGACAGCACCAATGATATTTCCATGTTCGAGCATGTTCCCAATGCCATTCTGATGGGGCATCATGATAAGGAACTGGAGCCATATGCATCTTTTACGACAAAGACGGTAGAGCAGGACGGCATCTGGTATGCGATGGAGAAACTGGGACTGCTGGTTCCGTGACGGCAGCATACAGAAGAATAAAAGACGAAAGTCACAGGAGCGGGCGCTGATACCGGGTGGTGTTGGTGTCCGTTTTGATTACGGAAGCATATAGGGTAGAAAATCAGAATTGAGGAGACTGGTATGAAGTTGCGGATTGGAACAAGAAAGAGCAGGCTTGCAATGGTGCAGACGGAGATTGCGCGGAACAGGATTCTGGAACTTTTTCCGGATATGGAAGTGGAAATTGTACCGATTGTCACGAAAGGGGATCAGATTCTGGATCGTTCGCTGACCAGCTTCGGCGGCAAGGGTGTGTTCACGAAAGAACTGGAAGAGGAACTGCTTCAGGGCAGCATTGACCTGGCTGTGCATTCTGCGAAGGATATGCCGATGGAATTTCCGGAGGGACTGGCACTCGGCGCTGTCCTGGAACGGGCCGAAGCGGCAGATGTTCTGGTGACGACATCCGGTATTCCGGCTGAAAAGCTGGGAGCCGGAAGTGTGATCGGAACCAGCAGTCTGCGCCGGGAACTTCAGATCCGTGACTGGAATCCCCAGGTCTGTGTAAAGCTCCTGCGCGGGAACGTTCAGACCAGAATCCGCAGGCTTCTGGACGGGGATTATGATGCGATTCTGCTGGCAGCGGCCGGACTGGAACGTCTCGGACTGGTGGATGGAGCGGAAGCGATCCTGCGTGACGGCCGGAAGCTTCTGAAGGTGGAGTATGATGTGCCGGTTGGATGTGGAAAGCAGGAACTTTATCTGGAATATCTGGATAAGGCACGGTTTATCCCGGCAGCAGGACAGGGGATTCTGACAATTGAGAATCGTGCAGGTGAGTTTGGTGAATTGATGGCGGCGCTGCATTCCGAGTCGGCGGCGATTCAGCTGAAGGCAGAGCGGGAATATCTGACCATTCTGGGAGGCGGCTGCAATGCACCCTGCGGCGCATACTGCCGGGAAGAGAAGGACACGCTGATTATGGATGTTATGTATGCGCAGGATGGTGCGCATCCGCGCTATCGGAACGGATTTGCATCTCTGCGTGGGACGCAGGCAGAACGCATGGAACAGGCAGAAAGACTGGCCAGATATCTGGCGGAGCAGGTATGCCTGAAGACAGTATCGCTGGTCGGAGCGGGACCCGGCGATGCCGGACTCTTTACCCGAAAGGGATTGGATTGTGTACGGAAAGCGGATGTGATTGTCTATGATAATCTGATTTCCGGTTCGATTTTAAATGAGGCCAGACTGGATGCGGAGCTGATCTATGCAGGTAAACGGTCCAGCCACCATCATATGACGCAGGAACAGATCAATACCTGTCTGGTGGAGCATGCGCTGCGGGGGAAATATGTGGTTCGTCTGAAAGGCGGCGATCCTTATATTTTCGGGCGCGGCGGAGAGGAGGCTCTGGAGCTGGACAAACACGGCATTCCGTTTGAAATTGTGCCGGGGGTTTCTTCGTCTTACAGCGTTCCCGCTTATGCGGGAATTCCGGTGACGCACCGGGAGCTGGCTTCTTCGTTCCATGTAATCACCGGTCATGAGAGCGGGACGAAGGATGAAAGCGTGCTGGATTATGCGACGCTTGCGAAGGAAGAGGGAACTCTGGTATTTCTGATGGGACTCAGAAATCTGGAGAAGATTGTCAGCAGTCTGATCGCCTGCGGAAAGGCGAAGGATACTCCGGCAGCCGTGATTCAGCAGGGAACGACTGCACGGCAGAAGCGGGCAGTCGCGGATCTGGAGCACATTGTCGGGGAAGTAAAACGCTGCGGCATTCAGACACCGGCAATCACGGTGGTCGGAGCAGTGGCAGGGCTGGCAGAGCGGCTGGAGTGGTTTGGTGACAGGAAGCGCTGGCCGCTGGCCGGAAAGCGTGTGCTGGTGACGGGAACCCGTTATATTGCCGGAGAGATGGAGAAAACGCTGAAGCCGCTGGGAGCCGAGGTGATTACGGTAAGTCTGATTGAAAGCCGTCCGCTGCGGTCAGCAGAGACGGATCAGATCCTGGCACACCTGGATCAGTACCGCTGGATGGTCTTTACCAGCAGCAATGGTGTGGATCTGTTTTTTGAGATCATGCGGGAACAGAATCTGGATTTGCGCAGTCTGATGCATGTAAAATTTGCCGCGATCGGGCGCAAGACGGCTGCGGCATTAAAGGAACATGGATTTTCCTGCGACTTTGTACCGGAGAACTTTTCCGGAGCGGATTTGGCAAAGGAATGGATTCCGATGCTTGGGAAAGAGGAGCGGGTGCTGCTTCTGCGGGCGAAGGAAGGTTCGCCGGTTCTTCCGCAGAAGCTGAAGGAAGCAGGCATTCTGTTTGATGATGTGCCTCTGTATGAAACATGGGTGGATACACGCAGGGCGGAAGAACTGAACCGCGTGATCCGGGATGCAGACTATGTGACGGCCGCCAGTGCATCTGCGGTGAAGGCTCTGCATGGAATGCTGGAGGAGAAGGTGTTGTCACCTGCAAAGCTGGTTTCTATCGGACCATCTACGACAAAGGCGGCCAAGATGCTGGGGCTGTCCGTGAATGTGGAAGCTTCGGAGTACACGGCTGAGGGAATGGCTGCGGCGATTCTTGCGGACACCAGGAAAAATGAAGAAGCACGGGAGTCGGAAGCAGAGCATATTGCAGAGTCAGACACCGGACATTTGCGGTTTCCGCTGTTTTTTGATCTGACAGGAAAAAGAATTCTGATTGTCGGTGCCGGAACCATTGCGGCAAGGCGGGCAGAGTCACTGGCGGACTTTGGCGCGGAGCTTCTGGTTGTTGCGCCGAAAGGCGCGGAGCAGATGAAAAAGCTGGAACAGGAGCGTGGGCTGCGCTGGATCCGCCGGGCCTATGAAGAGACGGATTTGGACGGTATGGATCTGGTTCTGGCGGCGACAGATGATCCGGTTTTGAATGCTGCAGTTGTGCGGGCATGCAAAGCACGGAAGATTCCGGTGAATCACGCAGGGGATAAAGCACAGAGCGATTTTTATTTCCCGGGGATTGCACGGAACGGCAGTCTGGTGGTTGGTGTGACGGCGTCCGGGGATAACCACCGGCTGGCACGGCAGGCGGCAGAAGAACTGCGCCAATGGATTCGTCAGAGGAAAGAGTGACAGATATGGAAAAGACAAACGGGCAATTATTTTCCAATGAGGCGCTGCGTCGTCTGATTGTACCACTGATCATAGAACAGATTCTGGCGGTTTCGGTCGGTATGGCGGATACCATGATGATTTCCAGTGCCGGAGAGGCGGCAACATCAGGGGT
>JALFHZ010000239.1 GCA_022776445.1 Lachnospiraceae bacterium | reverse complement strand
ACAGAAGGTTTCCGGTACCAATGAAGTGATTATCAAGACCAAGACCCTGAGCAATGAACAGAGAATGGCTCTGGAGGATGCTCTGGTAGAAAACTTTGGTGTTGAGGCAGAGAAGATTACGGCAGAGAGTATCTCCGGTGCGGTCAGTGCTGAGATGAAGCAGGATGCGATTGTTGCAACTGCAATTGCGACGGTCCTGATGCTGCTTTACATCTGGTTCCGGTTCAAGGATATCAATTTTGCAACCAGCGCAATTCTTGCTCTGGTGCATGACGTGCTGGTTGTGCTGACGTTCTATGCAGTGGCGAAGTGGTCGGTTGGATCCACCTTCATTGCCTGCATGCTGACGATCGTCGGTTATTCGATCAACGCTACCATCGTTATTTTCGACCGTATCCGCGAAAATCTGACACTGAAGACTCACAAGGAGACTCTGCAGGATGTGGTCAACGCAAGTATTACCCAGAGCCTTACCCGAAGCATCAATACTTCTTTGACAACCTTCATCATGGTATTTGTGCTGTATCTGCTGGGCGTATCCTCCATTCGTGAGTTTGCGCTTCCGCTGATGGTGGGTATTGTCTGCGGTACGTATTCTTCTGTATGTGTAACCGGTGCCCTGTGGTATGTGATGACAGTTGCCAAAGGCAAACGTGCGAAAAAAGCAGACGCAGAGGACTAAAACAAAACAGAACGGAGCAGTCTATGAGATATCAACTGATTACTACGGATGGCCGTGCAAAACGCGCTCAGGTTGAGACTGTGCACGGAACCATCCAGACTCCGGTATTCATGAATGTCGGTACGGTGGGTGTGATCAAGGGTGCGGTTTCTACCGATGATCTGCGACAGATCGGAACGCAGGTGGAACTTTCGAATACCTATCACCTCCATGTCCGGACCGGAGATAAGCTGATCAAACAGTTCGGAGGACTTCACAAATTCATGAACTGGGATCGTCCGATCCTGACGGATTCCGGCGGCTTTCAGGTATTTTCCCTTGCCGGTCTGCGGAAAATCAGGGAAGAAGGCGTATATTTCAATTCCCATATTGACGGACACAGGATTTTTATGGGGCCGGAAGAAAGCATGCAGATCCAGTCCAATCTGGCTTCCACAATCGCGATGGCATTTGATGAATGCCCGCCGAGCCATGCGGAGTTCAAGTATATTCAGAACTCGGTGGATCGGACCACCCGATGGCTGGAACGGTGCCAGAAGGAGATGGCGCGGCTCAATTCTCTTCCGGATACGATCAACAAGGAGCAGCTGCTCTTCGGCATCAATCAGGGCGGTGTTGTGGATGAGATCCGGATCAACCATGCGAAAACCATTGCGGACATGAATCTGGACGGTTATGCCGTCGGAGGTCTGGCTGTCGGCGAGACCCACGAGGAAATGTACCATATTCTGGATGTGACAGTACCGCATCTTCCACAGAACAAACCGACGTATCTGATGGGAGTCGGAACTCCGGCGAACATTTTAGAAGCCGTGGACCGCGGAGTTGATTTCTTTGACTGTGTGTATCCGTCGCGAAATGGACGTCACAGCCATGTCTATACCAATGAGGGCAAACTGAATCTGCTCAATCAGAAGTATGAGCTGGATCCGCGGCCGATTGAGGAAGGCTGTCAGTGCCCGGCTTGCCGTTCCTACAGCAGAGCGTATATTCGTCACCTGTTCAAGGCGAAAGAAATGCTGGGAATGCGATTATGTGTCTTGCATAATCTGTATTTTTATAATACAATGATGAAAGAGATTCGCGACGCGATCGAGGAACACCGCTACGCATCCTACAAGGCTGAGAAGCTTGGACGGATGGCTGCAGGACCACAGGAGTAATCCGGAGAACACCGGGTTCGAAACTTAAGAAAGAAAAGCAGGCGGGCTGCAGCGAGGCGTCAGCCGGCCGCGAGGAGGACATTTATGTTAGTAGCATCAGGTGGGATGACCCCAACATTTTTAATCGGTTACATTCTTTTCTTTGCCGTGCTGATGTATTTTATGGCGATTCGTCCGCAGCAGAAGGAAAAGAAAAAACATCAGGAACTGATGGCAAGCATCGCAATCGGAGACAGCATCCTGACTACCAGCGGTTTCTATGGCGTGGTGATCGACATGACCGACGATACCGTGATCGTTGAGTTCGGCAGCAACAAGAACTGCCGTATTCCGATGCAGAAGGCTGCGATTGTACAGGTTGAGAAGCCGGAAGCGTAAACAGAATTAAGAGAAACAGTGCAGAGCTGGCAGATATGAAAGATATCTGCCGGCTTTTTTTGCGTAAATAAGAGTTTTCTCCTGGATAGTATTCAAAAATAGCCCTTTTTCCATCATAATTTGCCACTTTTTTCTCGAGGGGATATGCTATGATAAATTTAATTAGTACTTAGGAGGGGAATAATGAGGAAAAGCACATTATTTGCTGCGGTTTTTCTGTCCACTGTTCTGGTAAATTGTGCAGGGTGCTCGGCATTTGTGGTACCAAAAGAACC
>JALFHZ010000225.1 GCA_022776445.1 Lachnospiraceae bacterium | reverse complement strand
CATAGAGAATAATGAGGAAGATGAGGAGAAGATGATTGCCTCTTTGAAAGAGGATTATATTATTCGCGCGAAGGCAGCATCGTATATGGTGGAAAAAGATGCCGGGGTTGAACAGGATATAAAGGAACTGAAAAAAATAGCAGGTTTTCTTCAGGTGGATGAGCTGCACCTGTTTGATTCTGCGGGGGTGATATATGGGGGAACGAATCCGGAATATTATGGATACAGCTTTGATTCCGGAGAGCAGATGAGTTTTTTCAAGCCCATGCTGGCGGATAAAGCCATGTCCCTTTGTCAGGATGTTACACCAAATACCGCAGAAGGAAAAGAGATGATGTATGCACTGGTGTGGAGGGAAGACGGAAAAGGACTGGTACAGATCGGAGTGAAGCCGACCAGATTGCTGGAGGAAATGCATAACAATGAAATTTCTTCTCTGGCTGCTAATATGCCGATTGCAGAAGACATGACCATTTATATCGCCGACAGGAACAGCGGGACGATACTGGGCTCCACACAGGAACGGTTGGTGAACAGAAATCTGAGTGAGATCGGCATTGATCCGGATTCCCGCAATATTGAGAAATCGGCTCTGTTTACGTGCTCTGTTTTGGGTGAAGCAACCTACTGTCTGTTTCAGGAATGTGGAGATTACCAGATTGGTGTGACTCAGCTGTGCAGTGAGGTAAATAAGGAATTTTGGAATGAGATGCTTATTTTGTCTGCTTATCTGGGAACAGCGGCAGCGGTGCTGATACTGGTGATCTGGAAATCGACGGATCTGATCGAAAAAGAAAGAGAAGAAAGACTAAAGGAGCAGAAAACACAGAATCAGCGTTTGTCAGACGCGCTGAACCATGCAGAGGTGGCAAACAAGGCAAAAACGACATTTCTATTTGATATTTCCCATGATATCCGAACTCCGATGAATGCAATTCTGGGATATACACGGCTTGCCCAAAATCATCTGACAGATATGAAAAGTCTGGAACGGTATCTGAATAATATTGCGGTTTCCGGGGAACAGCTACTGGGACTTATCAATTCTGTGCTTGATATGAGCCGAATAGAAAGCGGAAAAGTGATTCTGGACGAAAAGTCATATTCCGTGTATGATATCATTGATGAGCTGCATATGTCGGTAAAGGGAGAAATGGAAAAGAAACATATTTCCTTTGATATGGTGAGGGACTATCCGGATCAGGATATCTTCTGTGATCGCGTTAAGGTTCAGGAGATTTTTCTGAATCTGCTCAGCAACGCAATCAAATACAACAGAGAAGGAGGAATATGAAAGATGGATCTGGCAGTCATAACGTTAAAACAGGTGATTGTTTTATTCTTATTGATTTTTGCGGGGGCATTCTGTTATAAAACCGGAGCGATAAAAGCAGAGGCCAAACGGGCTTTTTCAGACCTGCTGCTGTATCTGATTGTCCCGGTCATGGTGGTGAATTCCTACATGGTTGAATTTGATCCTTCGACAACGAAAAATTTAATGAAAGCATTTGCATGGAGTTCGGCAGCACTGCTGATTGGCCTGGCGGTGACATTTTTCTTTACCTGGAAACGGGAAGATCGGAATCTGCCGATCCAGCGGTTTGCATGCATCTTTTCCAATGCGGCGTATATGGGGTTCCCACTGATTCAGGCGCTCTTTGGAGCCGAAGGACTCATTTATGCCAGTGCCTTTGTGACGATGTTTAACATGTTGCTCTGGACCATCGGATATGCAATGATCAGCGGCAAGATAAAAGGGAAGGAAGTGTTATCCAGTATTTTGCGAACACCTGTGGTTTATGCGGTGATACTGGGGATGCTTCTTTATTTCCTGCAGATTCCGGTGCCGGAGCTGGTGAAAAAACCGTGTGAACTGATCAGCAATATGAATACTCCGCTCTCCATGGTAATTACCGGTATGCTGATGGCAGCAAGCAACGTTGGAAGAATCATTAAAAGCGGGAAACTGTGGTTGGTGGTAATACTCAGGATGCTGGTGATTCCGGCAATCTGCGTCGGAGTCTTTGCGTTGTCCGGGCTGAAGGGAATTGTGGCGGAGGTGGTGCTTCTGCTGGAAGCCTGTCCCAGTGCGGCGATTACGTCCGTGTTTGCGGTTCAGTTCCATTATGATGAGGAATTTGTCGCAGGACTTGTGGTTGTTACAACGATTGTCAGTATCGTGACTCTGCCGCTGTGTGCCATGCTGCTGACGACGATTTTGTAGTGATGCGGGGGAGGATCGTGGCCCGAATGATGATGCATTTTCGGAAATGGATATTAGTATTATCTGGTTTGACACGGTTGCTTATTGTCAGCGGATGCAGAAACACTTCCTCCTCCTGGAAGTGATCCCGAAAAAAAGCGATGAACAAGGGTATATTATGATGTGAAAGACCATAAATAAAGAGGACTTATGGATTTAAGCAAAATCTGGGATTTTAAGCTGGACGACGGGAACGGCTTTGAGCAGGAGTGGTACAAAGCTCCTATGACCATGGCAGTTCCTTCTTCTTACTTGATCCGGTTGAAGCAGGGGGAATCCGTTTAACATCTTACTATTAGGAAAATTGACAGAACATGAGATGTGAGAATTTGTGAAAAACGTCCTTTGCCGATTCTGAGAAACTTCTGGTATAATATCAATACAACGTGTAGCGTAACTGCGTAAAACCAGTTGCTCTGCACGTTATTTTGTATAACGGGAGGTAACAGCATGAAACGGATTAAAGCAGCCTGCATCTGTCAGACGCTTCATTTTACCATGAAGGAAGACACGGAACGGAATTATGCGCAGAGAATGGTGCGGGAAGAGGTGGAACATTATAAAAAATCTCTGGAACGTAAACATACAGCCTATAAAATTCTGGAGGAGCAGGATCAGGAAGACGGTTCTGTTATTCTGAAGATTATCAAGCAGTATAATCAGAGTCCGATCGGAGATTATTTAAAGTAAACGCAAAAAGAAATGGCAGCATCCGGCAGTGTACCGTGGGCTGTCATTTTTTTGTGCTTTTCTTTTTGGCAGAAAGACTTGAAAATTATGGTCAACTCCATTATGATAGATGGAAGTGAGAGGAAGAAAATTATGATAGATATACATGGTGATATTTCCATTCCTTTTTTGAAAAAAAGCCGTTTTACCGGCAGTTATCTTGGCATGCGCTATCTGCTGCAGAAGGCAGAGGTGGTTGTGGAAGAGGCAAAGGGGGAGGAACCCGAGAAAACCGAGCAGGTGATCCGCGCAGTGATCTGGCCGGAGCCGTTTAATTTTGAAGTGACGCCGGATGAGAAAAAGCACAGCCGGGATTTTCCGTTTACGCAGGATGGACTCTGGGCAGCAGTGGACTGGCTGAATGAGGAGCATGCTGCCGGTCATTATTAAAAAGGAAGACGGGTCAGAATTTACCAGGAGGATGAGATCAGATGAATTATAAACAGTTGACCAGTATTTATTTCAGCCCTACAGGGAGTACAAAAGCAGTCGCAGAGCTGATTGCAGCACAGATTCCCGGGCAGAAGGAGAGTCTGGATCTGACGGAAGCATCGAAGACCAGACCGGATTACCGTTTTACGGAGAACGAGGTGGTACTGGTAGGAGTTCCGGTATACGGAGGAAGAGTTCCTGAGACTGCCATTGAGCGGTTTCAGAAGCTGCAGGGACGTCAGACCCCGGCGATTCTTTTGGTTACCTATGGAAATCGCGCTTATGAAGATGCGCTTCTGGAATTGAAGCAGGTACTGAAGGAGCGTGGATTCCGACCAATGTCCGCGGCAGCCGTTGTGACAGAGCATAGTATTGTAAGAAGTATTGCGGCGGGGCGTCCGGATGCGCATGACCGGGAGCTTCTGGCACAGTATGGACAGAGACTGGCACAGCAGCTTGCAGATGTCCGCTGCAATTACGAGATACCGGACCTTGTGGTGAAGGGCAATTATCCTTACAAAGAACGTCATGTGCTTCCGCTGAAGATCAAGGTATCCTCTTCATGCACAGGATGCGGCACCTGCATCCGGAGCTGTCCGGTACAGGCGATTTCCTGTACAGATCCAAAGGTGATGGATGAGGCCCGCTGCATATATTGTATGCGGTGTGTTCAGGTATGCCCGGTCGGCGGAAGGAAGCTTGGTACGCTGACGCAGCTTATGATAGCGCAAAAGTTGAAAAAGGTCTGCGCGGACCGAAAGGAACCGGAGTTTATCGTGTGATGAATGTCAGAAAACATTTTTATTTTTCAGGAAGAGTCCAGGGAGTCGGTTTTCGCTACCAGGCAACCCGTCTGGCGCGGGGACTGGGGCTGACCGGATATGTGCAGAACCTCTGGGATGGTCGTGTGGAAATGGAAGCACAGGGACCGGAGCGCCAGGTCTGGGATCTGGTTTCCGCACTGCACCGGCAGCCGTATATACAGATTGAGGATATGGAAGTCAGTGACCGTCCGTTAAAGGAAGAACGGGGATTCCAGATGGCCAACTGACCGTTCTGAAGGAAGATTACGGAAAACAGCGTC
>JALFHZ010000189.1 GCA_022776445.1 Lachnospiraceae bacterium | reverse complement strand
GGAAGATCGCCGCCAGCATTCCACTCTGCGTCCCCAGTCCGATTCCCATATAGATATATCCGATCTGAGCTACAGAGGAATAGGCAATCATCCGCCTGGTATCCTTTTCCATAATGGCATGCACCGATCCCATAATCATGCCTGCCACACCGAACAGGAACAGAACATTGACGATCTGGCTGGCAATCACATGTTCCCGCCCCAGTACCCGGTAAAAAATCTTAATCAGCAAAAATATGTAGCCTTTGGACACAAGACCGGACAGAATCGCACTGGCCGTCGGTGTCGCATAGCCATAGGTATCCGGTATCCAGTAATGAAACGGATACAGACCGCTTTTGATGGCAAGGCCGACACTGATCACCGCAAGAATCACCAGCATGGGGATTTCAAAATGCCCCTCCCGCGCGAGCTGCTCCACTGCTTCTCTGGCCGGACTCATCAAAAGCTGTCCGGTGACATCATAAAGCAGGCTCAGGCCGATCAGGAACAGCCCCGAACCCAGCTGGCTCATGATCATATAGCGGATCGCAGAGGACAGACTGCGTCCCTTCTGCCGGATCATGATCAGACCGCAGCCGGCAATCGTATTGATTTCCACAAATACATACGCGGTAAACAGATCGTTGGTATACACCAGTGCCAGCAGAGAGCTGAGCATCAGATCAATCATAATGTAGAACAGATTCTGCTTTGTCTCTTCCACATCCATCTCCGTATGCTTCATACCTCCGAGCACGGACAGGAACATGACGATGCCAAAGAGCAGCGCCGTCACGCCCTCCAGTACCCCCGCGCGGATTTCATTGCCCCAGGGTGCAGGAAAATGTCCCATCATGTAGGTATAGCTCTCCCCTGTGACTGCGCAGTACCAGAGAACCGAACCGGACAGTACCGTCGTCACCAGAATCGCCGCAATACTCAACCTTCTTGCCGCCTTCCCGTTCAGCACCGAAGAAACAATTCCGGAAAACATGGCAAGGATAATGGAGAAAAACGGAAAATTCTGCACAAAACTCATACGTCCTCCTCCTCTCTCGCCCGTGTCAGAATCTCATCCAGATCCAGAGAAGCATAACGCTCATAGAGGCGGATGGTCAGCGCCAGCATCAGTGCCGTGGTGCTCACAGAGACTACAATTCCGGTCAGTACCAGGCCGCTCGGCACAGGGTTGATGTAGGCGGAAGCATCCTGAATTCCATCCGCCACAATCGGCACCATTTTTCCATAGATATATCCCTTGGCTGCCAGGAACAGATACACCGCCGTATCCATGATATTCATTCCCATGATCTTTTTAATCAGGTTCCGGTGAAGCAGAAGCATGGTAAAACCGATTCCGAACAGAATCACGGAAATGGTTTCTTCCAGATTCAGCAAAAGGCTCTGCACCATATCACATGCCTCCCTTCCGGAACAAGGTATAAAACGCATACATCGTGCAGGCAACCACAAGCCCCACGCAGATATTCAGCGGCAAAATCAGGCCGCTGCTCAAAATTGCACCGGGTGTTCCCAGCCGAATCCCGCTTTCCAGATGATTTGCCCCTGTAAAGAACGAATAGCTCTTCGCCAGACAGTAAAAAGTCAGCGCTGACAATGTCACCCTCCGATACACTTTCTCTGTGAAAAATCGCTCCGTTTTCTGAAAGCCGAATGCATTCAGATACAGAATCAATCCCGCTCCCAGCACTGCACCGCCGGAGAAGCCTCCTCCCGGCGACAGATGCCCGTTCAATATAATATAGATGCCAAAAATCATGATCAGCGGAACCAGCACACAGGCGCATTTCTGGAGAATGATATCATTTTTCGGTTCATACAGCCGGTCATAGGCGGCTTCCTCCATCCGCTTTTTCGTCTGTTCATCTCTGCTTGCCGCATCGATGCGGAGCAGCACCAGCACACAGCAGGAGGCAATGAACAACACACAGGATTCTCCGAAGGTGTCGAACGCACGGTAATCCAGAATCATTCCCGTCACAATATTGACAGCTCCCGTCTCCTGAAGTCCCTGCTCGATATACCTTGCCGACACCTCGTTATTGCCCGGATTCCCCGCATTGCCGAAAGGCGGCAGAGAAGCCACCGTCCACAGCAGCACAAAAATGATGGCAGCGCACAGAACCACCGACATGAACTGGTAAAACACACGAAAGCGCCGAAGACCTCTGACAATGTGCCGCTCCTGGATGGCGCGTTCCCGGTCAGCGGATATCTGACTTATTTCGGTCCGGTCTGTCCCCGGCAGCTTCAGCTCTGTCTGCAAGGTCTCTGACTGCTCCGTTCTCTCCGGCACGCGGATTTCCATGCCATGTTCCAGCGGATCGATCTCACCGTCCACCCACCGGATGAATTTTGCCCATCGGCTGGTTTCATAATTATCTTTCCTTCGGCTCATCCGGCTCCTCCTTTCGAATCGCCCTGATTTTCTTCAGCGTGATAAAAAACAGAATACTGGTAACTCCGGCGCCTACAGCCGCCTCCGTGATTGCCAGATCCGGAGACTGCAGAAGCACCCAGATCACGCTCATGATCAGGCTGTAGGACATAAAAATCACAATGGATGTCAGAAGGTCTCTGGCAAACGCCACAGAGACCGCACACACCACCAGGGAAACCAGCAGAATCAGCTCAAACAGTTTCATGTTGTTTCTCCTTCCCCTTTTCCTCAGACTCCTGATTTTCTCCGGGCTTCTTCTCCCGGTGAATCACCATCATCTCTCCCAGATGTTCATCCGTCATGACTTCCAGACGGCTGATCATATGACCGGATACCGGAGAAGCAATCCAGAAAAACAGAATGACCAGCAGAAGCTTCAAAGAATCCATGGACCATCCGCGCATCAGCATGAGTCCGAGAAATACAAACAGAATTCCCAGTGTGTCTCCCATGGCAGCTGCATGCATCCGATTCAGAGCCCGATGAAACCGATTCACACCGAACACAGCCAGAATCATAAAAATCATACCGATCAGCAGACATCCGCCCGAACCGATCAGCCTTATCCATTCCCAGGTCATAGTTCTGTTTCCTCCTTTTCCACGACTTCCACAATATCGGTATCCTGATGATGCAGGTTGTCATCAATCGCTTCCAGATTGGCCCGCATGTGTTTTCTCTGCAGAAATACACCGGTATAAACCTTACACAGCACCACCACACCCAGAAAACTGATCATCGCATAGATCAGACAGACATCCACCAGATAATTTTCATCCAGAAAAACCGAAAGAATGGCAATCATCATGATAATCATCGTTCCGGTCATATTGACCGCAATAATGCGGTCTGAGATACCGGGCCCCAGCACCGACCGGATTATGCTGATGATAATCAGAACCGCCAGCACCAGCAAAGCCCCTGTCAGCAATCCCGCATAGCACGCTGCCAATCCACCTGTTCCCGCAATTCCCTGTCCCGTCATTTCCACTGCGCCTCCTCTGCTTCCATTTCTTCCAGCATTTTCACAAATACGGAATCCTCAATGCCGTCCGCAAGCTCACGATCCAGACAATGCACGCAGAACCGGCTGCCCTCCACGGATACCGTGATGGTTCCCGGTGTCAGCGTGATGGAATTGGCCAGCAGTACCTTCGCAAGCCCGGTTCTCAGTTCCGTGTCAAAATAGACCACCGCCGGCTCCGGCTGCAGTTCCGGAGATACTATGATTCTCAAAACGGCAACGTTCGCTTTCACGATCTCCTCCACCAGCACCGCCCCGTATCGGATCAAAAAGGGAATTCTTCGAAACAGACGCAGCTCCTTCTTCACACTATAATCCATAAACCTGCACATAAACCAGAAAAGAGCTGTTGAAATACAAAGACCGAATATACAGATTTCCAGAGTGACTTTTCCATTCAGAATCAGCCACAGTACAAACATCAAAATAAACATACAGCCTCCCCCTTTCCCCAAACGAATTTGATGTCCATTATACCGCTTTTCATAATCAAAAACAAGAATCACAATTTTTGTCGAAATAAATAGACTTTTTTTCTCAATAAGACTATAATAACATATCGAAAATTGTATCTATACATACGAAACGGAGGGATTATTACGGGAGTCATAGAAACCTTAATCATCACAACCACACTGGCCGGTGTGGTTGGTACCGGTCTGGGCGGTGTCATCGGAGCGCTTCTGCAAAAAGATTCCAACAGGACCGTCAGCCTCCTTCTCAGCTTTGCCGGAGGAGTCATGCTGAGTGTTGTCTGCTTTGATCTGATCACCGAAGCCATCAAAACGGACATCGGCATCATGACAATCATTTTTTCCATTGCATTCGGCGTCATGGTCATCTTTTTACTGAACTATCTGATCGACCAGAAAACCAACCCGGAGGTTCCGCATATCAACGCGGATCATCCCAAAACTGCTGATGACCTGAATGAACTGATTCACAGCGACCATCTGCAGCAGCACTATGCCAAAAATGATAATAAATTCGCACTGTTTATCGCAGGCATTGTGATGGCAGCCGCCATCGCTCTGCACAACGTGCCGGAAGGCATGACCATCGGTGCCTCCTACGCCAGCAACAACGGTGTTATGGGAAATGCCGCACTGATCCTGTCAATTCTGATCGGACTGCACAATATTCCGGAAGGCATGGCAGTATCTGTTCCGCTGATCAGCGGAGGCATGAGCAAACTTCAGGCCGTTCTGATCACTGCATCAACCGGCATTCCTACCATCATCGGTGCACTGCTTGGCTACCTGCTTGGAGATATCGGAACTCTGGGACTGGCACTGAGTCTCGGCTTCGCCAGCGGCGCCATGCTGTATGTTGTCTTCGGAGAAATCCTTCCGCAGGCAATTCTGATGTACCGCAGCAAACTGCCGGCATTCTCCACGATTATGGGGATGTTGGCCGGGTTGATGATTATCTATTCCTGAAAAAATACCGCATGGCTCATACCATTTTTGATATGATCCATGCGGTATTTGATTGTTACATCATCCCTTGATTCCACTGGTTGAAATTCCCTGAACATAATACTTCTGCAAAAACAGAAACAGGATAATCATTGGCAGGGAAGCAATGGTCAGCGCTGCCATAATCGGACCGTAATACACCGGCGGCTCTGTAAAAAACGTCTGAATTCCCAGCTGTACTGTTCGCTTTCCGGCATCTGTAATGACCAGAAGCGGCCACATAAAATCTGACCAGTATGCCACATAATCGAGAATAAATACGGTTGCAAAAACCGGTTTTGAAATTGGCATCACAACCTGCATAAAAATCTTAAATGGTCCCGCTCCGTCAATTTCTGCGGCTTCAATCAAATCATCCGGAATATCCAGAAAGAACTGACGGAACAGATACACATCAAAGCATTTCACAATAAACGGAATAATCAGCGCCAGATAAGAGTCAATCCATCCCAGCTTATTGACAATGAAAAACAGAGACAGCAAAATACTTTCCAGCGGCAGTACCAGGAATGATAATACCACGGTCAGAATTATATTTTTTCCTTTAAAATCAAATTTTGAGAAGTCTGTCAAAACTGGGGGCATTGTAACTATATAAGGACCTGTGAAACTGTCCCGGACAGATCTCATAGGTCCTACATCTATTGATTTCAACACCATATCGGGCATATTGCTGCGGTTTCCCGGCCTATTCCTGATCCGGCTCCAGAATATAATCTGTCGTCTGGTAAACGTAATAATTCAGCCAGTTTGCATAAAGCGTATTGGATACGTTCCGCCAGCTCAGAATCGGACGGTTAAACGGATCATTATCTTCGTAATAATTACACGGCAGCTCCGGATTCAGTCCTTTCTTCAGATCCCGGTGATACTCGTTGTTCAGCGTCATGCGGTCGTACTCCGGATGCCCCTGCAGAAAGATCTGGCTTCCATCCTCCTTCATCACGAGGAAAATCCCCGCCTCATCCGATTCGATCAAAAGCTTCAGTTCGGGATGCTTCAGAATATCTTCCTTGTGCACCTCCGTATTGCGGGAATGCGGAGCCATTACATAATCATCCATTCCGCGTACCAGCGGCACCTTGTGATGGAGCACTTTATGCCTGTAAATGCCGGACAGCTTTTTGTCACGCTTATATTTCGGAATACCGTAGTGGTAATACAGGGCTGCCTGCGCTCCCCAGCAGATATGCAATGTGGAATGCACATGTGTCTTGCTCCACTCCATGATCTTCTTCAGTTCTTCCCAGTAGGTTACCTCTTCATATTCCATCAGCTCCACCGGTGCCCCGGTGATGATCATTCCATCCCATTTCTGCCTGCGGATCTCATCAAATGTCAGATAAAATTTGTTGATATGGCTGGCAGATGTATTCTTGGACACATGTGTGGACAGCATCAGGAACGAGCAGTCCACCTGCAGCGGTGTATTGGACAGCGCACGCAGCAGCTGAGTTTCCGTGTCTTCCTTGATCGGCATCAGATTCAGAATCAGGATCTGAAGCGGACGGATATCCTGGCTTAAAGCACGATCCTCATCCATTACGAAAATATTCTCTGATTCCAGTATCGATCTGGCAGGCAGATCATTTTGTACTTTAATTGGCATAGCTATCTCCCCCTAACAGTTTCAGGAAATCCTCCTCCGACAGAATCGGTATCCCCAGTTCTTTTGCTTTTTTATTTTTCGATGAATTCGACGTCACATCGTTATTAATCAGGTACGTAGTTTTCGCAGTTACTGAGCCCGTCGCTTTGCCGCCGCGCGCCTCAATCACAGCCTGCAGTTCCTTACGGTTTGCAAAATGCTCCACGGAACCGGTAATCACAAACGTCATTCCCGCAAAGATCGCTTCTTCCTGACTTTCTTCTTCCTGTTCAATCGTCAGTTCCGCCAGCAGCGCATCCGTCTGCTCTCTGTTCTTCTCTGATGCAAAATAGGCAATCCAGGCATCGGCCAGCACTGCACCGATCCCGTCAACAGCGGTCAGTTCCTCTTTCGATGCATGGCGCATTCGTTCAAAATCCGAATGGAATTCCCGACACAACATCTTGGCATTCGCCAGCCCGATCCCGGTGATGCCCAGTCCGAAAATCACCCGCGGAAGCGTCGTATCGGAAGCCTTTTTTACAGCCGCAATCAGATTGTCATAGGATTTCTGCCCGAAACCTTCCATGCTGATGATCGCTTCCCGATGACGATCCAGATGAAACATATCCGCATAGCTGTGAATAAAACCTGCCGCAATGAATTTTTCCAGTGTAGCTTCCGAAAGCCCGTCGATATTCAGGGCATCCCGGCTCACCAGAAGCGCGAAGCTCTTGATCTTCTTCGCCTGACAGTCCGGATTGGTACAGTACAGAGATTTCACATCGTTCATCTGACGAATCTCCGTCATTCCGCCGCAGACCGGACAGATTTTCGGAATCTCAATACTTCCGCTGCGTGTCAGATTTTCCGCAATCTGCGGTATTATCATATTGGCTTTATATACGGTAATCGTATCCCCCGCACCCAGTTCCAACGCCTCCATAATGCTGATATTGTGAACACTGGCACGGCTCACGGTCGTTCCTTCCAGCTCCACCGGTTCAAAAATCGCCACCGGATTAATCAGACCGGTACGGGAGGCACTCCATTCGATCTCCTGCAGATGCGTTTCACGAATCTCATCTGCCCATTTAAATGCAATGGAATTGCGCGGGAATTTCGCCGTGCGGCCCAGTGATTCTCCATAAGCGATATCATCCATCAGCAGCACCAGACCGTCCGAGGGAATATCATAAGTCTGAATGGCTTCGGCAAAATGACTGACCGTCTCCGGAAGCGTTTCTCTGGTCACTTCATGGTATTCCACCACATCAAATCCCTGCGTCTTCAGCCATTCAAACTGCGCTCTGCGAGAATTGAAAAACTGTCCCCGGTCGGTACCGTCGCTTCCATCCTCCGCCGCACCTTCTGCCCGAACCAGCATGAAAGCTTCAAAATTTACATTTCGCTGCGCTGTGATCTGATTGTTCAGCTGACGCACCGAACCGCTGCACAGATTACGCGGGTTCTTGTATCTGGCATCCACGTCTTCAATCTCTTCATTGATACGGGCAAAATCCGAATATTTGATCACTGCCTCACCGCGCAGAATCAACTGTCCCTGAAACGGAATGCGCAATGGGATATTGGCAAAAACTCTGGCATTGTTGGTAATCACCTCGCCAATCTCTCCATTTCCGCGGGTAACTGCCTTGACCAGTTCGCCGCCCTCATAAGTCAGCACAATCGTCAAACCGTCCAGTTTCCAGGACAGCAGACCCTTCTGGTTTCCGAGCCAGTCCTGCAAGACGGCAACTTCCTTCGTCTTATCCAGAGAAAGCATCGGTGATTCATGCGCCTCTTTCGGCAGCTCACTCAGGATTTCGTAACCGACCTTCTGAGTCGGGCTGCCTGCCAGTACAGTTCCCGTCTCCCGCTCCAGTTGCAGAAGCTCATCATACAGCCGGTCATATTCAAAATTGCTCATAATCTCCCGGCTTTCCTGATAATAGGCCTTTGATGCCTCCAGAAGAACTGCAGACAGTTCTTTCATGCGCTGCAGTTTATTCTCTTTTCCCTGTTCCATATATTCCATACTCCTGTTCTATACCGGGTCTCCGACTCCGGAGTCTGCTCAGTCAAGCACATCCTCTCCCGATGCTTCCTGCTCAGCTTCCCGTGCTTCCCGCGCCAGCTCCAGCTGACGCTCCAGCTCTTCCAGTTCTTTCGGAGTCGCTTTCCGAAAATCTCCGGTATTCAGTTTACCCAGATGAATATTCATAATGCGGATTCGTTTCAGCGTCACGACACGGTAGCCCAGTTCCCCGCACATGCGCCGGATCTGACGGTTCAATCCCTGTGTCAGAATGATCCGGAATGACTTTGGCCCGGTCGCCTCCACCTGGCATGGCCGTGTCGTAACTCCCAGCTCCTTCAGTTCCACGCCTTCCCGCATTCGCTTAATAAATGCAGCGTTAAATGGCTGATCCACCGTCACCAGATACTCCTTCTCATGCAGATTACCCGCATGAATGATCTGATTGGCAAGTTCTCCCTGATTCGTCATCAATAGAAGACCTTCCGAATCCTTGTCCAGACGCCCCACCGGATAAACCCGGGTCGGATACTGGATCAGATCCAGTACATTCGGCGCACGATCCTTATCCGAAGTCGTACATACAACACCGCGCGGCTTGTTGACCACCAGAAGTACCGGCCGGATCTTCTTGCCTCCGGCTGCCTTTCCCACCGGTTTTCCGTCACAGATAATCGTCTCGTCACCGGTCACTTTCTCTCCCATTCCGGCCGGCCGGCCGTCGATCATCACTTTTCCAGCTTCAATCAGACGATCTGCCTCTCTTCGGGAGCAGATTCCCTGTTCACTCAGATATTTATTTAAACGGGTCGCTTCCATATCCCTGTTTTCCTCCTGCAAGCAGATTTCCGCTCTGCTTTTTCCATACCTTTTATTGTAACATAACAGGCGTTTCGGGTGCAATCCCTATTGCAGAAACTTCCCAAAACAGAACGAACCGGCACACAGGTACCGGTTCCTGACAATATTCATAAGTCCTTCCTCATCAATGCAGATCGGTAAAAAAACATGCATCTCCAAAGGAAAAGAAACGATACCGCTCTTTGATCGCTTCTTCATATGCATGAAGAACATGCTCTCTTCCGGCCAGCGCGGACACCAGCATGACCAGCGTGGATTCCGGAAGATGGAAATTGGTAATCAGGCAGTCCAGAATTTTAAAATGATATCCCGGATAAATAAAAATCTCCGTCCATCCGCTTCCGGCTTTCAGAATTCCATCTTCTCCGGCTGCAGATTCAATGGTCCGACAACTGGTCGTTCCAACACAGATTACCCGACCTCCGGATGCCTTCGTGTCATTGATCTTCTTTGCTTCTTCCTCTTCCACCATATAGAATTCCGAATGCATATGATGATCCAGAATATTTTCCACTTTCACCGGCCGAAACGTTCCCAGCCCGACATGAAGTGTCACATGCGCAATCTTCACACCCATGTCCTGAATCTGCTGCAGAAGCTCTTTTGTAAAATGCAGTCCCGCCGTGGGGGCCGCCGCTGATCCGTCATGTTTTGCATACACCGTCTGATAGCGGTTCTTATCCTGAAGCTGGTGCGTGATGTAAGGAGGCAGAGGCATCTGTCCAAGCTGATCCAGAATCTCTTCAAAAATCCCCTCATAGGAAAACTGAATCAGACGATTCCCCTCGTCTACCACATCCACTACCGTTCCCTTCAATAACCCGTCTCCAAACACAATCACCGTACCCGGTCTGCACTTCTTGCCTGGCTTCACCAGCGTCTCCCAGATATCATTCTCACGACGCTTCAGCAAGAGCACCTCGATCTTTGCGTGCGTATCCTCCTTCACGCCGAAAAGACGGGCCGGAATTACTTTCGTATCATTGATCACCAGACAGTCCCCCGGCCGAAGATAATCCACAATATCGCGGAATACCCGATGCTCAATCTCACCCGTGTGCTTGTCCATCACCAGAAGCCGGGAGGAAGAACGATCCTCCAGCGGATCCTGAGCAATCAGCTCCTGCGGTAAATCGAAATAAAAATCTTTTACATTCATCATCATAACCTCAAAATTCTCTTACTTCCAACTACTGCGCTTCCGCTTGCGTCTCTGCCTCTGCTTGCATCTCTGCCTCTGCTTGCGTTTCCAGAATCTGGACCGCATCTGTTTCATTCTCCTGCTGATAAACCGGCGAGCCATCACGCAGAATACCATAAACCTCATTCAGATCTTCATCTGTCATCAGAGCATCTTTTAATCTTCCATTCACATCCGATGCAAGACTGCGCACCTCTTCCGTACGATTCATCTCATCAACATAGCGCTGCATCTCCGGAGACAGCTCATCCTGATCCAGAATCCGGTAATTGCCCTCTGCATCTTTCGTCACATAGCACCACATGATCATGGGTGCTGCCGTCTCTACTGAATGAAAACGAATATCACAGGTGGTATACACAAGCCAGGAATCCGCTTCCAGACCATCCTTCACATATGTCGTTATATTTTCAAACCCTCGCACATACTTGGAATTGCTTCTCATGCGGGTCTTCTCTGCTTCCAGCGCTGATACCGACAGCCCGGAAATCCCATACAGCTGGTTCATCGTCTCTGCATCCCCCGCAGCACGCGCACGGAAATAGGTCTCCATTAACGACAGAATCTCCGGGACTTCATCCTTCTGCAGATTTGCCGCCATGGTTTCCTCTATGCCCTCCTCCGTCTCAGGTGAATCCGCTCCTGCCGTCTCCTCCTGTGCAGAATCTGCCGGTATCTGTTCTGTTTCTGTCATAGATGGCGGTATCGGCTCAGCATCCGTGGTCTTTCCATCCTTCCTGCCGCGATCCACAACTACAATAACAATCATCAATATAATAACCACAAGCGGTATGATCACGACCGGAAGAAGATGCTTATGTCCATCCGTCTCCCGACCATTCCGCTGGTATCTGGAATGTTCTCTCATCATCAGGTCCTCCTCTGCTGTTTATGTCCTATCATAGCAAAATAACCATAAAAAATCAAGAAATCCCTCTTGCAAATTCTAAAAAAGTATAGTAATATAATGGAGATGCGTCTGTAGCTCAGTGGATAGAGCAGTGGCCTCCGGAGCCGCGTGCGTAGGTTCGATTCCTATCAGACGCATTTTTTTGTTGCGAAAAAAGGAAGGCAGATGCCCGTATTGGATACACTGCGCTTCCGACAAAAATTCAATATCAGACCAGTTGCCGGATCAAAGATCCGTCCCGGCATATTCGTCCCTGCTGTTATTATCTATTCCCATCCTGATAAACTGCTCCTCCGGGCAGGCATTTTCCAACATCATTTTTTTCATCAATTCCAGCATTCTCTTTTCCTGCTCTGTATCTTTCACCGGATATTGCTCCTCCGGATCCTTTTGTATACAAAACATCAAAGTCGGATAATCTGCCTGTGAAATATAATTTGTGCTTTCCAGTTTCAATACTGGAATTCCTTTTGTAAAAGGAAACGACTGATGAAGTTTCATGGAACGTAAAATTTCATGGTTGATAAATGCTCTCCTTCCACCATGGCGTGTGGGCATCAAAGTATATTCATAGCGCGGCTGGTTACTTAGAACAGGGCTTCTCATATAAACCCACTTTCCGTCTGTACAGCAGATCTGGCCACCAAAAATTCCAAACAAAGCTCCTTCACGAATGGCTTGATCCCCCTCTATTACAGGACGCAGTGAACGCCCTTCCATGTCCACCGGCAACGGTTGCCCAAAATATTCGAGCAGTGTAGCCGGCAAATCCACTGTCTGTACCAGCTGATTCGTCCGTTCCCCCTTTCTGCCGCTTCTGGGATCCCAGATAAATAATGGGATAAATAATGGACTACAAAGCTTCCTACCGGAAAACAAATGGATTTGACAACATCGACGGTGCCAACTATGACCTTGCCCTGTGGGTTGCTTACTAAATAGATTACTTGACATTACCTTAAGTTAAATAAAAACCACCGGCCATTACTGACTGGTGGTTTTCATTTCATTTAATTTATTCTAATCCAAATCTTTATTTGACAGGCACACAAGGCTCCTGCATCTCTCGGTTTTCCCCTGTCAGCGCACTTAGTTGGTACCAATAGACATGGTCTCCGGTAAAGTGCTTCCGCCATCAATCACGATCTGAGATCCAGTCAGATAGCTGGACTCATCACTTCCTAAAAATGCAAATAACTCGCCGACCTCGGTTGGCTTTGCAAGGCGTTTCATCGGAACACCTACAGCGATATCGGCAATAGCTGCCTCCGGATTCTCCGGATTGGATTCCAAAGCCATTTTTTCAACCATTGGTGTACGCGCATAGCCCAGCTGTGAACAGTTTACGCGGATGTTGCGATTTGCATACTCAACAGCGAGGCATTTAGTCAGACCAACCAGAGCTGCCTTTGTCATTGCATAAGCAGCTTCTCCTGCATCAGCAACAATATCACCGGTTACGGAAGAAGCAATTACAATGTTGCCGCCGCCCTGCTTCAACATATACGGAATAACAGCCTTACAGGTATTCCATACACCCTTGATATTGACATCAATGTGGAAATCACGGGTCTTATCATCCATTTCTTCAAACGGAGCCAGACGGCAAACACCGGCGTTACAGCAAGCAACATTGATCTCTCCAAAAGCCTCTGCACCTTTTGCAGCTGCTGCATCCATCTGTGCACGGTCAGCTACATTTGCCACAACAGTGATAATCTCTGCATTGTACTCCTTACGCAGCTTCTCAGCTGTTTTTTCAACCTCCGGAGACAGATCTACCATTACCAGTTTCGCACCGTATTTTGCATAAACTGTGGAAATCCCCTCTCCCAATCCTGCTGCTGCTCCAGTAATTAATGCAACTTTTCCATCCAATTTAGCCATTTTAAATTACTCCTTTACTTTATAATTTTATGCGGCATACTCTCACCTCAGATCATTCTCACGAATAAGAATATGCCTAAATCTATACCAAGCGGTCTCCCGCAAGGATTTTATGTTAACGCCCCCACTCTGCTCCAATGTACAAAAGAATGCAATCACAATGGCAATTACCAGTGCCGTTACCCGGGTCACATTGCCTCCTTTCATATACTCCATCATTTACCTTAGAATTTCTGAATACCATCCGGAGTTTCAATCTCTACAGGATGCTTTTTCCAGTTGACCAGAAGCATCCACAGCCAGATTACAACACCGATACCCAGATATACAAAGAAGCAAATCCAAGAATCCCTGCCCTGTCCCAGTGTACAGAAAAATGCAATTGTAACTGCGATCAACATAGCCAGAATACGAAATGCATCTCCGCCTTTCACGGTATTTGCACTCTTCCATTCCGGATGCTTGTGATGAATACAAACAGCGGATATCATCGTCAGAGCATATGCACAGGCACATCCAAAGCTCATCAGATTAAAGAACGCACTCATAAAATCAGAAGAATTCTGCAAAACAATAAAAATCAGAGATAAAACCAGCAGGAAAATGTTCGGCAACAGTGGCTGCTGATTTTTATTAACTTTCGCAAAAACTTTTGGCAGAAAATTCTTATTAGCCATGGAATACAGCATACGGACTGTTGACATCCAGAATCCTAAAAGGGAAGCTCCCATACCAAGCAGACAGGAAAGCAGACCAACAATAATCGGCCAGATCGTCCATCCCAGTACATTCTGCATCGTAGCAATTGTCAGGAAACCATCCTGTGCAAAATTTGCATATACATCTTTCAAACCATCTAATCCTGCGACACAGAAATAATAGAACACATAAATGCAGCCGCAGGTTAGAATTGATCCGCAGATAGCTTTCTTGGAGTTCTTAATAGGGAAATCTCCTTCTTCTACCATCTGAGGTACTGTTTCAAATCCAAAATACGGAGTAATAAGCAGCGCCATTCCGATGACCCATCCCGGAATGCCGTATACGGATTCCAATGTCGAAGTGAAACTATTGTCAAAGTTCGAAATATGCCAATGTCCGGAGAACAGCAGAATGAATCCGGTCAGTATGGTAACCGCAATATTACAGAACAGCATTCCTGCCTGAGCTTTTACCAGGAACTGAACATTCTGAATACTCATCAGGAAATATAATACCAGCAGGATTGCCGCACAGCCGACCATCGGCCAAGTACCAAGATCCAGATTCAGTGTCTTATTCACCCAAGTCATAATTGCCATTACTACAGCAGGCGGAACAGATATCCATGCCGCCATGATCAGCCAGGATGCCAGAAAACCCACATGCTTGCTGATGCCTACGGTATTATAGATCAACTCACCGCCTGAAGTATGAAACAAAGACGCAAGCTCACTGTACACCAACGCAATCGGCAGAATCGCAACCGTCATCAAAGCAAAAGCCAGAAACGTCCCACTGCCACAGTAACCATAAAATACAGAATCCCAATAGTTTACGAATGTAAAAATAGACCCTGTTGCAACCGTATAAACAAAAATCAGTTTCAGACTTTTGTTTAAACCACCACTCTTATTTTCCATTCCGAAGAAACTCCTTTTCATTTATTTTTGAAAACTCAGCTGTGTGGAAAACGGTAAATAAAAAAGCCCAAAAACCCCTTTGAAAAGTTTTTGGACTTCGATGCCACACATAACCCTGATATACGCCGTTGCATATCAGTTTTATTGAATTTTCCTAGTTAAAGAGATATCGCTTTAATTGTCAAAATTATAACATATTGATCTGAATTTGTCAATGGAATTTTAAATTATGAAAAGAGAATCGCGTAATCGTTCCATGACCACTGCTCTCAATCTCCAGATTTCCTTTCAGACTGGATTTCACAAGACCCTCAATCAGTCTCAATCCCAGACCGCAGCCCGAATTCATTTTGCTTTCTTTATCAAAACCGCAGCCATCGTCCCCTACAGTGATCCAGGAATACTCTTCTCCTTTTTCAATCTTCATCCACAGTTTTCCCTCTTTACGACCATGAAATGCGTATTTAATACTGTTTTGAATCAGCTCATTGACAATCAGTGCAACTGTAGAGGCGATACTGGCCGGAAGTTCTATATCGTCCCCGTCAATATCCACATGGACATGATATTCACAGGCATTTCCGTTTTCCATAAGGACATCTGCCATACGATTCAGCATTGTTTTCAGTTCCACGCTCTCCCGTTCCGTATGGGCAAGCATATCATAAGTCACACTCATGCTGCGAATATAACCGGTAATAGTTCTGGCATATGCTTTTACTGCGTCATTTCTTGTACGTGCAGCTTCCAGACCCACAAGGCTTATAATTGTCTGAAGATTATTTTTCACCCGATGACGCACCTCATGAAGCAAAGCGACGCGATAAGCAATCTCATCTTCCATCTGCCGCATTCTGGTCTTGTCTCGCAGAATAACCGCAATTCCCTGACAGACATTGTTTTCCCAGACTACACTGATATTTTCCTCAAGAATGCAGTCTCGAATCCGAACTTCGTCCCTGATTGTACCGTGTTCCGCAACGATATCAGACTGCATATGACCGGTCAGCTGCAATTCATTATATTTTCTGCCAACCACACCTTTTCCATAGCCGATTTTCTGATACAGTTCCTCTGCCTTTGGATTGGCAGAAATACAGATTCCCTCTTCGTTATATACCAGAAAACCATCCTGCAGATGGCTGATAAACTGGTTGATCTGTCCGTCTCTGTAATCTCCCTCTTTTCCCTTAATGCGTATCGGTTCCGTATCAGAACTGGTATTCAGATATTCATAGGTCAAAGACCCGATCACCTTCTGCTGTTTATTAAAAATGGGACTGACGGTATGACGAACGATGAGACGTCCTTCATCAATAATGCCAATGAACCCCCGACTGGATATCCCTTGCTCCAAAGCACGATACACCGCCGGTTCATCTGTATGCTTTTCCACTTCGCCAATAATATCCCGTTTGTAGAGGTCACAGTTTGGATGTCTGTACTGTGCGACAACCATGGATTCTCCCTTCAAAGTCAGAACATTAATATAGGTATCTCCATTTTCCAGGTTTCCAATAAACGGCAGCGAGTGTGATACTTCAAGAAGAATGCGGATGTCATCATCCTCCAAATCCGTATAAGAACGAACCAATTGAACCAGTCTGCTGTCCTTCTCTTCCATCATCAGCTCCTGCTGCATAGCTCTTCCTCCGTATTTTCACAACCACTCACATTTTATATGCCTTTAAAAGTATTTTTGATATTTCTGTCATTGAACTTCCCTTGTCCATAGCCATCTTCCGTATGTAAGAGTAGGCTTCCTCTTCCGTCATCTTTTTTCGCTTCATGATCATGCCCTTGGCCCGATCAAGATATTTTCTGTCATCCAGTGCTTCTTTCGTTTTATGATATTCCTTCTTCATCTGCTCGATCTGTTTATACTGATTCAGCGCGATCTGAATAGCAGGAATCAGGGCGTCTTCATCCACAGGCTTGACTATATATCCCATAACATCAATATTTACTGCCTGTTCAGCAATCTCTTTGTCGCGATACGCGGTCAGAACAATAATAAATCCCGTCAGTTTTTCTTCATTGATTACCCTGGCTGCCTCCAACCCCGTCATGATCGGCATATTAATATCCATGATTACAAAATCAGGCTTCTGCTCTCTGCATGTTGTGATTGCCTCGAGGCCATCCTCCGCCTCTCCTACCACTTCAAAACCATTATTCTCAAGAATTTCTCGTATATACATACGTATCAACACTTCATCATCAACAATCACAACTCGATACATACTGCATTCCCCCCTGCACAATTACTGCTATATTTTCCAACTTTCTCCTACAGTGCCCCTTCCATGGCCTCCAGCGCACATCCGTAAGCCCCCATCAGGCCGGCAATCACCGGGCGAACCACTTCCAGTCCCAGCTCCTGCTCAAATGCACGCAGCACCGCGTCATTCAGGAAGGTGCCGCCCTGCACCACAATCCGTTTTCCCAGTTCTTCCACGCTGGACGGCCGAATTACTTTATAAATCGCATTCTTCACCACGCTGATCGACAGCCCGGCGGAGATATCTTCCGTGCTGACCCCATCCTTCTGCGCCTGTTTTACTGACGAGTTCATAAACACGGTGCAGCGGGATCCCAGATCCACCGCATTGCGGGCAAACAATCCCAGTCTGGAAAATTCCTCAGCCGTGTAATGCAGCGCACCGGCAAAGGTCTGCAGAAACGAACCGCATCCGGACGAGCAAGCCTCATTCAGATAAATATTGTCGATTGCGGAATTGCGGATCCGGAAGCACTTCATATCCTGTCCGCCGATATCGATGATAAATTCCACATCCGGCATAAATGCCTGTGCCGCTTTCATGTGCGCCATCGTTTCCACCAGACCGAAGTCCAGAGAAAATGCATTCCGGATGATATCTTCTCCGTAACCGGTCACACAGGAACCGGCAATCCGAATCTCCGGATACCGTTCATAGACCTGACGCAGATACTCCCGCACAATCGGAACCGGATTGCCGCTATTGGACTGATACATACTGTCCAGAATCTCCTGCTCTTCACCGATAATCACTGCTTTAACCGTTGTGGAGCCGGCATCGATTCCAAGATATGTCCTGCCCGTATAGCCTTCCAGTTTCCCACGGCGTACATCTGCCTGTGCATGCCGCCTGCGAAACTGCTCATAGGCATCTTCACTCTCAAAAAGAGGAGGAAGCGTATCAAACTCATGTGCCGACTCATACCGGGACAGCTGCTCAATCACCTGGTCCAGATCTGACGGATGCTTCACACACAGAGCCGCTCCCAGTGCCACAAAATACAGAGAATGCTCGGGGCAGAACCCCTTCACCCCCAGTGCCTGATCAAAGCTCTTCCGCAGCTCAGACATGAAGGTCAGCGGTCCCCCCAGATACAGCACATTGCCGCGGATCGCTCTCCCCTGTGCCAGTCCGCCGATGGTCTGATTGACCACTGCCCGAAAAATGCTGGCGGAAATATCCCGCTTATCCGCTCCCTGATTGATCAGGGGCTGAATATCGCTCTTGGCGAATACACCGCAGCGCGACGCGATCGTATACAGCTTCGAACTGTTCTGCGCATATGCATTCATCTCATCTGGAGTAATGTTCAGCAGTGTCGCCATCTGATCGATAAACGCGCCGGTTCCGCCTGCACAGGAACCGTTCATGCGCGCCTCCATCGCCCCCTGCAGATAAATAATCTTCGCATCTTCTCCGCCCAGTTCAATGATTACATCCGTGTCCGGTGCCTGCTTCGACGCAGAAACCTTGGTTGCATACACTTCCTGAACAAAATCAAGGGAGCAGTTCTCTGCCATACCCATTCCTGCAGATCCGGAAATAACCAGTCCAAACTCCGTTCCCAACGGAAAATAATCCCGTATCTTCTTCAAAGCCTCTACCGTCTTCGCGGTAATCTGGGAGAAATGACGCTCATATGCAGAATAAACAATGGCTCCAGCCTGATCGAGAACAACGCTCTTGATCGTGGTGGAGCCTACATCCAATCCAATTCTCAAATCGATCCACTCCTGTTTTCAACACAATACAGCTATTGTATCATTTTTTCCCGAAAAAAACAGCACTCGATTACAAGAAAAGGATGAAATATATATAATTTATGACTGTCCTGCCCAGTAATCCTTTGTTTCCCTAACAACCACACCACTCAATACCAACAATGCAATCAGGTTTGGAAGCGCCATCAGCGCATTAAAGATATCTGCAATCGTCCAGACTGCCTCCACCGTCATAAACGGTCCGATGAAAATTGCCAGAATATAGAGGATCCGATACGTCATTACAGCGCCATGGTTTCCGCCGGACAGGTATTCCAGGCAGCGCTCCCCGTAATAATTCCACCCTATGATCGTTGTAAACGCAAAGAAAATCAGACAGGTCATCAGCAGGAAGGAACTCACCATCTCCGGTAGTGGAAGCCCCATCTGAAATGCCCGTGTTGTCACTGCCACACCCTCCAGTCCCGCTTCATGAGATCCGGTCAGTACGATGCAGAGTCCGGTCATGGTGCAGACAATAATCGTATCAATAAACGTACCGGTCATAGAAACCAGTCCCTGCCGTGCCGGCTCCTTTGTCCGCGCCGCCGCTGCCGCAATCGGTGCGCTTCCCAGTCCTGCCTCATTGGAAAAGATACCGCGGGCAATTCCCTTCTGCATTGCCATAAGCACAGAGCCCAGAGCACCGCCCGCTGCTGCACGCAGGCCAAATGCACTGGAAAGAATCTCTGCAAATGCTGCCGGAATCTGAGCTGCATGCAGCATCAGAATCACGACACAGGCCAGCACATAAAATATTGCCATGAACGGCACGATAATTTCGGAAACACGAGCAATTCTCCGGATACCGCCCAGCACTACCAGTGCCACACATACGGTCAGTATCGCACCGGTAATCATCACCGCCACACGGTAATCATGACCAAACAGCTTAATCACATGTTCTTTGTTCCTGTCAAAAAAATCTCCTGCCGCGGATGTAATACCATTGACCTGTGTAAAAGTTCCGATACCAAGCAAACCTACACCTGCGCCAAAAAAAGCAAAAACCTTTCCCATCCATCGAAAATTCTTTCCCATCCCGTTTTCAATATAGTAAAATGGTCCGCCCAATACATGCCCTTGCGGACCAATGACGCGATACTTGATCGCAAGCACGCCTTCTGCGTACTTGGTTGCCATTCCAAATAGTGCAGCCACCCACATCCAGAAAAGAGCTCCTGCTCCGCCGGATACGATAGCCGTAGCCACACCAACAATATTACCTGTTCCGATGGTAGCCGAAAGTGCTGTACATAACGCCGCAAAACTGGAAACTTCTCCATGCCCCTCTTCTTCGTTCTTAAACATGTACCAAAATGCAGTCCTCAATTTCCGAAACTGTAGTCCTCTCAGCCGTGCAGTCAGAATTATTCCTGTCACCAGAATCAGGACGATCAAGGGAACTCCCCAGACCAAATCATCCACTGCCTTCAGCCACTCACTCATCAATTCCAACATCGTTCATTCTCCTCATCTTCCCACTGGGGTGTATTAAAGCAACAAAAAAAGGAAGTATTTCATTTGCATACTGCAAAAGAAAAACTCCCTCAGAAGAGTGTAGAAAGGACGGTACTCCCGTAAGTACCTGTCTGCTCTGTCCTTTTGCCTGAGAGATTGGCATTGGTCATGCCGTACACCTTCGGCGCTCGTTTCATGAGACTCTCCAGAGTTTGCTTTGTATAGTATACTAGCGCACTTTTTTAAGAAAATCAACTGAATTTTGACATGACTTCTTTAAATACCCGATTGTACCTGAAAAAATAAATGGTTTCTGTTTACCGGCAGTACGAAATCCACAAAATGACTTGTCACATGCTGTTTCCTTATATTAAAATAGGCTTACCTGCAGCCGCAGCACTTCCGCCCGCTGCAGGCACTTCACTATACAGGAGATCAGCATATGATAAAAGCAGTAATTTTTGACATGGACGGTATCATCATCGACAGTGAGATTGAATACCTGAAGCGTGATCTGGCTTATGCCAGAACGAAAAAGCCCGATATAAAGATGGAAGATCTGCTCGGCATGGTCGGCTCTTCCCGCGAAGACGCCTGGACCTGCATGGTAAAAGCTCTGAACACCACACAGACCTGGCAGGAGGTGCGGGATGATTTCCGCCGAAATCAGGATGTATTTTCCGAACTGGACTACCGGAAGATCTTCCGCCCGGTGATCCCGGACATTCTGAAGGAGCTCAGTCAAATGGGACTGAAACTAGCCCTTGCCTCCTCAACCCAATTGGATGTAATCCAGCATGTTCTGGCAATCAACCAGATTCAGCAGTGGTTTCCCATCGTAGTCAGCGGTGCTCAGTTTAAACGCAGCAAGCCAGACCCGGAAATCTACCTCTATACGGCCGCGCAGCTCGGTCTGGAACCATCCGAATGTCTGGCCATCGAAGATTCCACCTTCGGTATCACAGCCGCATACCGGGCAGGCATGAAAATCGCTGCCCTCATCGACCGGCGTTTCCATTTCGACCAGTCACTGGCCGATTATCGTATGGAATCCCTGAGCGAGATTCCGGGAATCGCACACAATCTGATGGAGCCATAAGAAACTGCATCCTCACCGCCTTACTTCCATCATGCCTCCAGATATCGCTTTACATATTTCCCCGTGTAGGAAACCGGATTCTGTGCCACTTCCTCCGGGGTACCTTTCGCAATCACTGTACCTCCGCGGTCACCGCCCTCCGGTCCGATATCAAGGATGTAATCAGCACACTTGATCACATCCAGATTGTGCTCGATGACGATCACCGTATTGCCTCCATCGGACAGTCTGCGCAGAATCTCCACAAGCTTGTGGACATCTGCAAAATGCAGTCCCGTCGTTGGTTCATCCAGAATGTAGATGGTCTTGCCGGTACCTCTCCGGCTCAGCTCTGTCGCCAGTTTAATCCGCTGCGCCTCGCCTCCGGAGAGTTCCGTAGACGGCTGTCCCAGACGAATATAGGAAAGCCCCACGTCATTCAGCGTAGCGATCTTCCGATGGATCGAAGGAATATTCTCGAAAAACTTCATCGCCTCTTCCACAGTCATATTCAGCACATCGTAGATACTCTTTCCCTTATACTTTACTTCCAGAGTCTCCCGGTTATACCGTTTGCCGCCGCAGACTTCACAGGGGACGTACACATCCGGCAGAAAATGCATCTCAATCTTGATGATACCGTCACCGCTGCATGCTTCACATCGTCCGCCCTTGACATTAAAGCTGAATCGACCTTTGTTATATCCCTTCGCCTTCGCATCCGCTGTGGATGCAAACAAATCACGGATCATGTCAAACACACCGGTATACGTAGCCGGATTGGAACGCGGAGTCCGTCCGATCGGAGACTGATCGATATCAATGACCTTATCCAGCTGCTCCATCCCTTCGATCTTTTTAAATTTCCCCGGAATGGTTCGCGCACGGTTCAGCTTACGCGCCAGTGCCTTATAAAGAATCTCATTGACCAGGGAACTCTTTCCGGAACCGGACACACCGGTCACACAGGTCATCACGCCCAGTGGAAATGACACGTCGATGTTCTTCAGATTATTCTCCGCTGCACCGCGCACCGTCAGATATCCGGTCGGCTGTCTGCGTTCCTTCGGAATCGGGATCCGGATCCGACCGCTGAGGTAGGCACCGGTAACAGACCGCTCATTCTTCATGATCTCTTCCGCGGTACCGGCTGCTACCACTTCTCCGCCATGTTCCCCGGCTCCGGGTCCGATATCCACAATATAGTCCGCCGCGCGCATGGTATCCTCATCATGCTCCACCACCAGAACCGTATTGCCCAGATCCCTGAGATGCGTCAGCGTCGCCAGAAGCTTGTCATTATCCCGCTGATGCAGACCGATACTCGGCTCATCCAGAATATACGCCACGCCAACCAGGCCGGAACCAATCTGAGTCGCCAGACGAATCCGCTGCGCCTCACCGCCGGAAAGTGTCCCCGTCGCCCGTGACAGAGACAGATACTCCAGACCCACATTCAGCAGGAAGTCCAGACGCGCCTTGATCTCTTTCAAAATCTGCGCACCGATCGACTGCTGCATCGGCGTCAGCTCAAGCTGCTCAAAAAACGCTCTGCATCGGGTGATGGAAAGCTCTGTTGCCTGATAAATATTCAGGCCGCCGACCGTCACGGCAAGAGAACTCTGCTTCAGACGCTGCCCCTTACATGCCTTACACGGAGTAATCCGCATGAAGGTCTCATATTCTGCTTTGGATGCCTCGGAGAATGTCTCCCGGTAACGACGCTCCACATTCCGGATCAACCCCTCAAACGCAACATCATAGACCCCTTCGCCGCGCTGTCCCTTGTAATGAACCTTCACCTCTTTCCCACCGGTTCCATGAATCAGTACATCCTGAATCTCCTTTGGATAATCCTCAAACGGTGTCTCAAGGCTGAACTGATACTCCTTACAGAGTGCATCCAAAATCGCATGGGTAAAGCTTCCTTTGTCCGCGCAGGACTGCCAACCCAGAACGGCAATCGCTCCCTGCGCTATGCTCAGGGACTTGTCCGGGATCATCAGATCTTCATCAAACTCCATCTTATATCCCAGACCAAAACAGTCCGGGCAGGCTCCGAACGGATTGTTGAAGGAAAAGCTCCTCGGCTCCACTTCTTCTATGCTGATCCCGCAATCCGGGCAGGCAAAACTCATACTGAAATTGATGGGCTCCCCGTCTATCACATCCACAATCATCAGCCCGTCAGAGAGTCCCATCACGGTCTCAATGGAATCCGTAAGACGCTTCTCAATCCCCGGCTTCACCACCAGACGGTCCACAACGATCTCAATATTGTGCTTGATGTTCTTCTCCAGCCGGATCTCCTCAGACAACTCGTAAAGATTCCCGTCAATGCGTACCCGTACATATCCGCTGCGGCGTGCCTGCTCCAACACCTTCACATGCTCGCCCTTGCGTCCGCGCACCACCGGTGCCAGAAGCTGAATCTTCGTCCGCTCCGGAAGTGCCTCGATCTGATCCACCATCTGATCAATAGTCTGTTTGCGGATCTCCCGTCCACACTTCGGGCAATGGGGGATGCCAATCCGTGCATACAACAGACGCATATAATCGTAAATCTCTGTCACAGTCCCCACCGTTGAACGCGGGTTCCGATTCGTAGACTTCTGGTCAATGGAAATCGCCGGGGAAAGTCCCTCGATACTTTCTACATCCGGCTTCTCCATCTGTCCCAGGAACTGCCGCGCATAGGAAGACAATGATTCCATATAGCGACGCTGACCCTCCGCATAAATCGTATCAAAAGCCAGAGACGACTTTCCGGAGCCGCTCAGTCCGGTCAGTACCACCAGCTCATTACGCGGAATATCCAGGGAAATATTTTTTAAATTGTGCTCATTGGCACCTCGTATCTTAATATATTGTTTTGGCATGGTTTCCAAACCTCTCTGAATCAAACACTCTCTTGTTAAGCATGGTCTATTCTACCACACCATCTCCGGTTTTGCAAACATTTGTTCGGATTTTCAGGAATTTTCGTTCCCTATTGATTGTTTGCAAACACATCCGCCACTTCACTGATGGTAATATATGCCTTAGGATCAATCTCACGGACAATATCTTTCATTCTTGTCACCTGAAACCGGTTTACCACAAAATAAATTATGGTCTTTTCTGCGTTGGAATATCCGCCGACTGCACTGATTTTCGTGCTTCCGGTTTCAAAAGCCGCCGAAAGCTCTTTACTGATTTCATCCGGCTTCGTTGTGATAATCATAGCACTCTTGGCGCGATCAAGACCATCCACGATAAAATCTACTGTTTTCAGAGCTGCCATATACGTCACAATGGAGTAAAGCGGCAGGATCCAGCTGTCGATCACGATTCCGCAGAGGATATAAAGAATCACATTGTAAACCATAACGAAGGTCCCCACTGTGATCCCCAGGCGCTTCGCAAAAATCACCGCCATGACTTCGATGCCATCCATCGCTCCGCCATACCGGATCGCCAGACCACTTCCGGTTCCGGAAATCAGACCGCCAAACAACGCACAGAGCAGAAGATCCGTTCCGGCCAGCGGAGATGCCACGCTTACATCAACAGGAAGCACATCGGTAATGAGCCATGCCGCACAGGAATAAATAAGAACGCTGTAAATCGCATATACGGTAAACAGCGTTCCCTGCTTTTTTAGTCCATATAAAAATAAAGGTACATTCAGCAAAATCAGGAATATCGATAATGACAGAGATTCCGGTGTCATCTGAGCCAGAAGCATGGATGTACCGGAAATACCACTGTCATACAGCCTGACCGGAGATAAAAATATCGTTACTCCGACTGCATTGATGATACCGGCAGCTGTCAGCATCAAAACATTTGTCCATTTCATGTTCTTCATCCACTTCATGTTCAAGAATCTTCTCCTTCACGACGATGATCTACCCACCATCCAAAGATGCCGGCACCTACGGAAATCACAACCAGTAAGCCAACAAAAATATTTTCCAGCATAACGCTCCTCCTGAATGAATTTGATATCTATATCATATCAGGAGAAGCTGCGGAACACCATTAAACGAGTGTTAAGATATTCGCGGCCACGACCTTCGCACTGCGCGTGACTTCGATTCTGCTTCGCTTCATCTCAGTCGCGGGGCTTACGCCCTATGAAAATAGAGGACAGGAAATGCTCTTTTGAGAGTAAACTCTCAACGAGCATTTCCTGTCCTCTATTTTCGCACTGCTTACCTCTCTTCGCGGAAATATGGCAATCCCAGACCTGCGGGGGGTTGGTATTCGCGTTTCTTTCGGAAGCTGGTGAAGATCAGGACGATGATCGTTACCAGATAGGGCAGCATTTTGAAGATTTCCTGCATGCTGCGTCCCAGTCCCGGGATGTAAAGATACAGAATATACAGGCCTCCGAACAGAATGGAGCCCCAGATTGCATTCACCGGTTTCCACAAGGCGAAAATCACAAGAGCGATCGCCAGCCAGCCGCGGTCACCGAAACCGTTGTTGGTCCAGGTTCCGCCGGAATACTCCATGACAAAATACAGTCCTCCCAGACCGCTGATTCCGCATCCGACACAGGTGGCAATGTATTTATACCTTGTCACATTGATACCGGCAGCATCTGCCGTGCCCGGATTTTCTCCTACCGCGCGCAGATTCAGTCCTTTTCTTGTCTTTGACAGAAAGAAGGAAAGCAGGATTGCCAGCACCAGGCAGAGATATGTCAGGAATCCATAGGAAAACAGCACCGGGCCGATCACCGGGATCTGAGAAAGTCCCGGTATGGTTTTGTTGTAAGCCGCACCGGTAGCCGCTACGGAAATCTGGCCGACACCGCCCGCCAGCTGAGACAGGGAGCCGCCAAAGAAGTTGCCAAAACCAACACCGAATGTAGTCAGCGCAAGACCCGTAACGTTCTGATTGGCACGCAGCGTGATAGTCAGCACACTGTAAATCAGACCTCCCAGCACTGCTGTCAGAAATGCACATGTAAATGAAATCAGAAGTCCCACCATACCGCTTGGATTTGCCGTCCCCTGTTCATAATAAAACGCACCCATCAGCCCTGCGATGCCGCCCATATACATGATGCCTGGAACGCCAAGGTTCAGGTTGCCGGATTTCTCCGTAATAATCTCACCAAGCGCACCATAAAGAATGCCGATGCCCTGGGCAATTGCTTTCTGTAAAAAGATGATAATTACACCCATGATCCGTCCTCCTTATGATTTCGTTGACTTTTTCCGAAAATGAAGCTGATAGTTAATAAAAAACTCACTGCCCAGAATGAAGAACAGAATAATGCCCGTAATTACATCCGAAGCATTTTCATTCAGCTTGAACTGGGAAGCGATCTGCAGCGCCCCCTTCTGCATGAACACCAGGAAGAAGGACACAAGAATCATGGTAAAGGTATTGAATTTGGAAAGCCATGCCACAATGATTGCTGTAAATCCGCGCCCTCCTGCCGTGCTGGTGGAAATCGTATGGCTGGAACCGCTGACCAGAATAAATCCGGCAAGGCCGCAGATCGCGCCGGAAATCGCCATCGTCCGCATGATTACCTTTTTTACACTGATTCCCACATAACGTGCCGTATTCTCACTTTCACCGACAACCGCAATTTCATATCCCTGTTTGCTGTATTTCAGATAAACAAACATACCGACCGTCAGAAGCAGCACGATCACCACATTCCATCCATAGGTCAGTCCGCCCAGCGACGGCAGCCAGCCGATCTTGGTCTTGGAATTGATGATACCGACGGTATTGGAACCGGCCGGATTCTCCCAGAACACAATGCAGAACGTTACAATCTGCATTGCCACATAGTTCAGCATCAACGTAAAAAGAGTCTCGTTCGTATTCCAGACAGCCTTGAACACAGCCGGAATCAGCCCCCAGATCAGCCCCGCAGCAATGCTTGCTGCGATCATCACCGCAAACATCACCGGCGTCGGCATGGAGTCTCCTGCATAAATCATCACGGCAGCCGTCACACAACCACCCATCAGAATCTGTCCCTCTGCTCCGATGTTCCAGAACCGCATTTTAAATGCAGGGGTCAGTCCGATCGCGACACACAAAAGAATCAGCGAGTCACGAATCGTCACCCAGGATCGCCGCGAAGTTCCCACTGCTCCGTCAAAAATCGCCTTGTATACCTCTACGGGATTCAATTTTGTCAAAATAAAAATCACAAATGCACACACAATCAAAGAGAGCAGCACCGCAACAAGACGGACCATCACTGCCTTTGCAAGCGGCATCTCCTCACGTTTGGAAATATGAACCAATGGTTCCTTACTCATGGCGCTCCTCCTTTCCTGTCTTCGTCATCAGAAGACCGATCTCCTCTTTTGTCGTGGTTCTCGCATCCACAATACCGCTGACGCTTCCTCCGCACAATACCAGAATCCGGTCACACAGTTCCAGAAGTACATCCAGATCTTCTCCGACACAAAGCACTGCCGCGCCCTGTTTCTTCTGTTCATTCAGAAGATTGTAAATCGTGTAGGAAGAGTTGATATCCAGTCCACGTACCGGATATGCCACCATCAGGACAGTAGGTCTGGACGCGATCTCACGGCCCACCAGGACCTTCTGTACATTACCTCCGGACAGTCTGCGCACCGGTGTCGATACCCCCGGTGTCACGACCTCCAGCTGTTGGATAATCCGCTCTGCCAGATTTCTCGGTGTTTTCCGGTCCGCAAAAAAGCTGCGTCCCTCGTTATAACCGCGCAGCATCATATTGTCGACCATATCCATGGAAGCAACCAGGCCCATTCCAAGACGATCCTCCGGCACAAAAGAAAGCCTTACGCCCAGTTTCCGGATCTCGAATGCACTTTTGGTGCTCAGAAGCTCTTCGCCTCCCTCCGGCGGATAATAGGTCACCGTACCTTCCGCAACCGGCTGCAGTCCTGCGATGGCCTCGAGCAGTTCTTTCTGCCCGCTTCCCGCAATGCCTGCAATACCCAGAATCTCGCCGCTGTTCGCCTCAAAAGAAGCGTGATCCAGCGTCACGATTCCTTCTTTATTTAAGCAGGTCAGATTCTGAACCATCAGACGCTTCTGCGGATTCACCGGTTCCGGCCTGTCAATGTCCAATATTACTTTCTTGCCGACCATCATTTCCGTCAGCATTTCTGCTGTCACGCTTTTTGTATCAACCGTTCCCACGTACTTTCCTTTTCGCAGTACAGCCACCCGATCTGACAGAGAGAGTACCTCATGCAGTTTGTGGGTGATAATAATGATGGAATGACCGTCCGCCCGCATATTGCGCAGTACTGCAAACAGCTTCTCCGTCTCCTGAGGCGTTAGTACCGCCGTCGGTTCGTCCAGAATCAGCAGATTGGCTCCCCGATACAATACCTTGATAATCTCAACCGTCTGTTTCTGAGATACAGACATCTCATAGATTTTCTGGTTCGGATCCAGTTCAAATCCATACTTTTCCACCAGTTCAGAAATCTTGCCGGTCACCGTATCCATATCCAGGATCTCACGGCCCGGAAGTCCAAGAATAATATTCTCCGCAGCTGTCAGCACGTCAACCAGCTTAAAATGCTGGTGAATCATTCCGATTCCAAGCTGAAACGCATCTTTCGGAGAGGAAATCGTTACTTCACGTCCTTCTACAAAAATCTGTCCTTCATCCGGGAAATAAATGCCGGACAGCATGTTCATCAGGGTTGTTTTCCCGCTTCCGTTCTCACCGAGAATGGAGAGGATTTCCCCTTTTCTCACAGTCAGGTTAACTTTGTCATTCGCGACCACTTTGCCAAACCGCTTCGAGATGTTTTTCAGTTCGATTGCATTCATCTGCTGTTCCACAGGCAGACCTCCTATCGTCAAAATATCCGCACCCAGACGCATCCCGCATACAGGGTGCGGACCTCACCTGCATACTGAAAAAGCGAAAACAGGCGAAACCACCCAGGAGACGGCTTCGCCCAGTTTTACGCGATGTATGAAATTTTAGTTGGTCTTGTCGGTAATACCGTCAATCTTGATATCGAAGGACGGAGCAGATGCCAGTTCAGACTCATGGAAGTAACCGTCAAAAATGTAATCTTTGTACTTATCCATCAGTTCTGCATCATCTTCCGGTTTCTTACCGCCAACTGTCCAGGTTGCAGTATCAAATACATGCAGCTTGCCGGCCTTGATTGCATCCTCAACTTCCTTTACCTTCTCAGCAGTGCCTTCTGCAACAGCTGCCTCATTCAGCTCGGTAATCTTGTCTGCGCCCTCGCTGTAACCCTGGCACCAGTCAGCCGGAATCTCTGTTCCGTTTACCACGGACTCAACTGCAAAGGTGTAGTACGGTCCCCAGTTGATGGATGCGGAAGTCAGTGCGTTGTTCGGAGCCGTAGCAATCATGGAAATGTTATAGCCCACGCACGGAACGCCTGCTGCCTCACATGCGGTCGGAGCACCGGTGGTATCTGCATGCTGGCTGATCAGAACACAGCCGTCTGCGATCAAAGCCTCTGCTGCTTCTTTCTCCAGATCAAAGCTTGCCCAGCTGTTGGTATAGGTTACTTCCATCTCAGCTTCCGGACATACGGAACGAACACCCAGGAAGAAAGAAGTGTAACCACTGATCACCTCTGCGTACGGGAATGCACCGACATAACCGATCTTCGGAACCACACTGGAATCAGCTGCCATCATCTCATTCAGCTTCAGTCCTGCAACTACGCCGGAAACGTAACGGGATTCATATACAGAAGTAAAGAAGTTGTGCATATTTGCCAGACCGCTGGAAGCTGCCTGATAACCGGTTGCATGACAGAACTCCACATCCGGAAATTCTTCAGCTGCCTGCTTCATATAATCCTCGTGGCCGAAGCTGTTAGCAAAAATAATCTGGCAGCCCTGATCTGCCAGGTCAACCGCTGCATCGTAACAGGTCTCATCCTCCGGGATGGTCCATTTAATAATCATCTGGTCATCTGTAAGACCCAGAGCCTTCTGCATCTCTTTGGCACCGTTGTAATGAGCTGCGGTATAACCCTCATTCTCATCACCGATGAAAATGAAACCTACCTTCAGATCTTCTACAGCAACGCCGTCACCGGATGCCGCTTCTGTCTCAGCTGCTTTTGTCTCTGCCGCAGTGGTTTCTGCTGCCGCGGTAGTCTCTGCTGCTGCAGTGGTCTCTGCCGGCTTGCTGCCTCCGCATGCTGCCAGAGATGCTGCCATGGTCGCTGCCAGAACAACACTCAATGCTTTTTTCATAATAATTCCTCCTTGTGATCATTATCAAAAAATCCAATACGCTAAAATTATCTCACGCTTTTATAAATTTTGCAATAAAAAAGCCTTCATTTATAGGCTAAACTTATTTTTGACTCTCTGATTTTTTTTTAGGTTCGTGATTTTCTGTTGTCATTTCACGGAGGAAATACTGCTTTACAAGCGCACGGACGGCATTTAAAATATCCTTATAACCATTCCGTTCAGCCGGCAATTTCTCATATTTCCCGCGCTGTCCTGATAAAATACAGGAGGTTCTCATGACTGCATCCAGTCCTTCACCTACAACGCCTTCCCGGGACCTGTCCCTGGACTTTCTGAAAGGACTCGCCATTGTAATGGTGGTCTTTTTCCACAATATACAACTGAATCCGGAAAGCATCGCAGACAATCTGTTTATGCTGGCATGCAATGCCGCTGTCCCCTGTTTTTTCCTGGTTTCCGGCTCCCTGTTTTTCAGCCGCCCCTTCTCTCTGGCAAAACACATCCGGCGCATGATCCGTTTCTATCTGGTCATGGTCATCTGGAGGGGCATCTATCTTGCTCTGTACCACACCTGGGGAGCGCCGATTTCCGGTTCCCTCCGTACTTTATTTTCCTATCTGTTTCTGTTTCAGAGCATGGATGGCATCGAAACATCGCATTTCTGGTTTATGGATGCCATGCTGACTGTGATGCTGATCGCCCCGCTGCTCCGCATCTGCCTGGAAAGCAATCGAAACATCATATGGTATATTCTGGCGACGCTGATCCTTTTCAATCAGCTGCTCGCTGACGGGAACCTGCTGCTTTCTCTGCTGGCGCACACACTCGGCAAACCGACACCGGAGATTTCTTCATTTGCAGAAATTAATCCGTTCAGCTTCCGCCATTCCAATTACATGACCTACTATCTTCTGGGATTTTTTCTCCATGAACAGAAGAATCGTATCACAAAAAAATCCAGCGGTCTGATGATGACCGCCGGTCTGACCGGACTCGCTGTGGTCAAATATATCCAGAGCGGTACCCTTCAATGGCAGAACCTGCATATTGCCAGCGGCTATTACTGGTTTTCCACCATGCTGCTCGCCTGCGGCATGTTCTTCTTCACCGCACGGATTTCCTTTCATCAATATGCACCGCTTCGTTTTTTTGCCAGAACCGCCGGCACAGCCACAATGGGAATTTTCTACCTTCATATTCCCCTGATCTTCCTGCTGCGCCCCGTTTTTACCACATACCTGGCCGGTTACAATGGCTGGCTGCTGAATCTGACGGAAAGCCTTCTGATCACGGCAATCGCCTGCATGATCACATGGGCCGGCAAAAAAATCCCAGTCATAAAGCACCTGTTCCAGGGCTGACCTCCCACAGCGGGAGGCTGTTTCGCCCGGAAGCAGGTGCTTCTCTCTTCTTATCAAACCTATTGTCTCTGAAGAATCTCCATAAATTCCTCGCCGGTAATCGTCTCACGCTCCAGCAGAAATGCGGAAATCTCATTCAGCTTCGCGGCATTATCCTTCAGAATCTGCATGGCCTTGTCGTACTGTTCCTTCACAATGCGAATCACTTCTTCATCCACCAGACGCGCCGTCTCCGGGGAGCATACCATCGAAGTATCTCCGCCCAGATACTGATTGTTCACCGTCTCCAGCGCAACCATGCCAAACTGGCTGCTCATGCCGTAACGGGTCACCATCGCGCGGGCAATCTTTGTCGCCTGCTCAATATCATTCGCCGCACCGGTCGTGATGGAATGGAACATGAATTCCTCCGCGGCACGTCCGCCTGTAAAGGTTGCAATCTTATTCAGCGCTTCTTCCTTGCTCATCAGGAAACGCTCGCCTTCCTCCACCTGCATGGTATATCCCAGTGCTCCGGAGGTACGCGGTATAATCGTGATCTTGTGCACAGGCGCACTGTGACTCTGGCAGGCCGCAACCAACGCATGTCCCACTTCATGGTAAGCCACGATCCGCTTTTCCTTCTCGGATACTGCCGCGTCCTTTCTCTGATAGCCGGCAATGACCACCTCAACGCTCTCTTCCAGATCTGCCTGGGTCACAGTCGAACGTCCCTGGCGTACTGCACGCAGTGCACCCTCATTGACAATATTCGCCAGTTCCGCACCGCTTGCACCGGAGGTTGCACGTCCGATCTCATTGAAATCCACATCATCGGCAAGCTTGACATTCTTTCCATGTACCTTGAGAATCGCCACACGTCCGTTCAGATCCGGCAGTTCCACCGGAATCCGGCGGTCAAAACGGCCCGGACGCAGAAGTGCCTTATCCAGAGATTCCGGACGGTTGGTCGCCGCCAGGATCACAACACCTTTCCGACCATCAAAACCATCCATCTCCGTCAGCAGCTGGTTCAGGGTCTGCTCACGCTCGTCATTGCCGGAGATACCGCCTCCGTCTCGCTTTTTGCCAATCGTATCAATCTCATCGATAAACACGATGCACGGTGCCTTCTCATTCGCCTGCTTAAACAAATCGCGTACCTTGGCTGCACCCATACCGACAAACATCTCCACGAACTCCGAACCGGAAATCGAGAAAAACGGCACATGCGCTTCACCGGCCACCGCCTTGGCAAGCAATGTCTTACCGGTACCGGGCGGTCCCACCAGCAGTGCGCCCTTCGGCAGAGTCGCACCGATATCCGCATACTTCTGCGGGTTGTGCAGGAAATCCACGATCTCCTTCAGTGCTTCCTTGGCCTCTTCCTGACCTGCCACATCGGCAAAGGTCTTGCCGGTCTCGGTCTCAGCATATATCTTGGCATTGGACTTGCCAAAGGTCATGGCATTGCCCATGCCGCCTCCCATCTTCTTCATCATGGTGCGGCTCAGAATCTGTCCGATCGCCACAAACAGGATAATCGGCATCACCCAGGTAGTGAAAAATTCCAGAAGCGGAGATGCCTTCACCGGAATCTCCTGAGCAAATGTCACGCCCGCGGCACGCAGGCGCTCCGTCAACTGGTCATCCGGCCAGGTACCGGTCTTGTATGCCGCCGTGTCACCCTTCTCATTTTTCGCCAGAAATGTAATCTGATCCGGCTGCAGCGCTACCTGCTCTACCCTTCCCTGATCTACCATGTCCAGAAACTGGTCATAAGATACTTGCTCTACCTGGCGTTCCATCATAGACGGGAATACCAGCACATTCAGAAGCATCGTCACAACCAGAACGATAAAATAGTAATAAAGCCAGCTTCTCTGCGGCTTTTTCTGGTCATCCTTCTTCATTCCCATACAGTTATCTCCTTTGCATATAAATTGCGCGTACCATTTTTAGTATAGCGCAAAAGGGTTGGCAAAAAAACCCCGCTTTTCTAAAAATTCTCTAAAGATTCCATGATATTAATCCGGAATGACCGGAACCGCCCCCACAGGAATCGGACAGGTATAGCCGGCTCTGGTTCGTTTGTCAAACTCCGCCCTGGCCTGAGCGAGAAGTTCCGGCTGACAGAGCAGATCAATCGCCGTTGCCGCAAGAACTTTGCCGGCATGCACAGCCGCTTTATGGCCGATCGAGGTTCCGTCGCAGGAAACATTCTGCCAGCTGTGCCCCGGACAGCCATTCGGCCATGATGCCACATGAATCTGCGCAGTCGGTGTCAGCCAGCTGACATCTCCCACATCCGTGGACCCTGCCTTAAATGCCTCCCCCTGATACAGCGGTGCCAGAAAACTGTTCATCGCATGACCGGCCGCTGCCTGCTGCTGCATCACCTTCTCCCGTGCCTCCGGATCATGCGCTGCCGCTACTCCAGGCACATAGTCACCGCAGGAATACGTTTTTGCCAGAGCATCTGCAAATGCAAGCTCCTCCTCCGTGTAGGAAGGCACGCCAAGCTGCTGATAATTTTCATAAAGAACCCGTTCCAGCACATGATTTGCTACGGTATCTGCCAGGCCATCGATAAATTTCCGCTCATATGTGGTATCTGTCATCAGTGCCGCTCCTTCTGCAATACGATCCACACGCGCCTGAAGTTCTACGGCTTCCGACACATGGTTGGAGCGTACCATATAAAGAACGCTGGCTCTCGGCTGCACCACATTGGCACTGTAGCCGCCGGCGTCCGTAATCGCATAATGTACACGGGCTTTATCACTCATATGCTCCCGCAGAAACTGTACCCCGATATTCATCAGTTCCACCGCATCCAGTGCACTGCGTCCCATCTCCGGAGCACCGGCTGCATGGGATGCCACACCGGTAAACTTGTACTGCACCTGAATACAGGAGTTGGAAGATCCGGTCTCCACTTCGTTGGTATCATCCGGATGCCAGGTCAGCGCCGCATCCAGCTTCTTCCACTCGCCATCCCGTGCCATGAATGCCTTCGACGCGCCGCCTTCTTCCCCCGGACAGCCGTACAGAACCACCGTTCCCGGCTGTCCGCATGCTTCCAGATAAGCTTTGACGCCCAAAGCCGCTGCCATGGCTCCTGCTCCGAGCAGGTTGTGTCCACATCCGTGGCCGGTACCGCCCGTCGTCAGTTCCTGCCGTTCGATGCTTCCCGCCTTCTGAGAAAGCCCGGACAGCGCATCATACTCCGCCAGAATGCCGATCACCGGCCGACCGCTTCCATAGCTTGCAGAAAATGCTGTCTCAATGCCGCAGATTCCCTTTTCCACGCGAAATCCTTCCCGTTCCAGGACTTCACAATACAGCTGCGCCGACTGCCGTTCCTGCAAAGACAGCTCCGCATATGCCCAGATCCGGTCTGCAACCTCAGCGATCAGATCTGCTTTTTTCTCAACAGCGGCCACCGCCGCCAGTTTTTCCTGATTCATCATCTTTCCCACCTCATAAATAACCAGAGCAGGTCTGCCAGAGAAACATTCCTTCCTGCAGCCTGCTCAGAGATCATACCTTATTTAAAGAACCTTGGCCAGAAAATCCTTCAGCCGCGGATGCTGCGGATTTTCAAAAATATCCTTCGGAGAACCCTGCTCCAGAAGCTTACCGTCCGCCATAAACAGAATCCGGTTACCCACCTCACGGGCAAATCCCATCTCATGTGTCACAACGACCATCGTCATCCCCTCATGAGCCAGTTCTTTCATGACATCGAGAACCTCGCCTACCATCTCCGGATCCAGAGCGGAAGTCGGCTCATCAAACAGCATAACCTCCGGCTCCATCGCCAATGCGCGCACAATCGCCACTCGCTGCTTCTGTCCGCCGGCCAGCTGAATCGGATATGCATCTGCCCGGTCCTTCAGGCCGACACGGTCCAGCAGGGTAAGGGCTTTTTCCTCTGCTTCCGCTTTCTTTATGCCTTTCACCTGGATCGGTGCCAGCGTCATATTGTCCAGAATGGTCATATGTGGGAAGAGATTGAAATGCTGGAATACCATCCCCATTTTCTGGCGGAGTGCATCAATATCCAGCTTCACCATTTTCCCGTTCGCATCCCGATATTTCTTCTTGGTAATATCGATCTGGTCAAAAATAATCGCTCCGCCCGTCGGCTCTTCCAGAAGATTCAGACTGCGCAGAAATGTGGACTTGCCGGAGCCGGACGGTCCGATCACCACCATGACATCGCCCTTGTTGATATCCACCGTCACACCGTCCAGAGCCTTGATCGCACCATTCTTATAATGCTTTTTCAGATCCTTAACCTGTATCAGACTATCTCTTGTCGCCATGGCTCATTCTCCTTTCAAAGTAAGCAATGACCTTTGAGGTCGGGAAGCACAGGCAGAAATAGACAGCCGTTGCCACCAACAAAGGCTCAATAATCACGAAGGTCGCACCCTTGACCGCATTCACCGCAGACATCAGATCCTGAACACCGATGGTATAGGTGATTGCAGACTCTTTGATGATGACTACGAATTCGTTTGCAATCGCAGGAAGAATATTCTTCAGGGCCTGCGGCAGAACGATAAAGCGCAGATTCTGTGCCTGAGATAATCCCAGGGAACGCGCTGCCTCCGTCTGTCCGCCATCAATAGACTGAATGCCGGCACGGATAATCTCACACAGGTAAGCACCGGAGTTCATCCCCAGTGCTACCACGCCCGGAAAAAAACGATCGAATTTGATAAATCCGAACAGCTGGAAGGACGGAAGCTGAATCACGCTGAACACACCATAGTAAATGATGAAGATCTGTACAATCACAGGTGTGGACCGCAGGACCTCAACGTATGCCGTCGCAAGAAAATCCAGCGGATTAAAACGGCTGATCCACGCGAGAACTCCGCTTTCCCGCACATGACCATTCTCATCCAGCCCGAGGGAACGGAACGGACGCACATTGGACATCCGCATCAGTGCCAGAACCAGCGCAATACAGAAGCCGATCAATACCGTAAACAGGGACAACAGAACCGTAACCAGAAGTCCCTGGCGGAACAGTTTCATATACGGCCAGATTTTTGAAAAATTATCAAGTTGGATGAATTGATCCATGGGTTACTCCTTCCATAGGCAAATTTCATGTATAATACGCAGATTCCTCCCCAGTATCCTAGGGAGGAATCCTGTGTGTGTTATGGTTACTGACTGCGATTACTGAACGTTGCCGTTCTCATCCAGAAGTCCTTCGTACTTCTCGCCGGACGCCAGTTCGTTCGCATCTGCAATGAACTGCTCCATGGAACCGTCAGACAGCGCTGCTGCAATCGCTTCATTGACACCTGCAAGCAGAGCCTCATTGCCCTTGCATACGCCGATTGCTGAACCTTCCACTTCATAAGGAACATCCATAACCAGTTCCAGATCCGGATAGTTCTTCTGATAGCTGATTGCCACATCCTTCTCGATGTAAGCAGCGTCCAGCTTGCCTGCCAGAAGCTCAGCAATGATATCCGTTACTTTCGGAAGTGCTACAATGTCAGCATCCGGGCTGTTGGTGTTGGCCAGATCCATCTGAATGGAACCGGTCTGAGCACCTACGGAAACCTCCGGTTTGTTGATTGCTTCAAAGCTGTTGTACACATCCGCATTGGCCTTCACCGTAACAAGAGACTGACCGCCTTTGTAGTACAGATCAGAGAAATCCATGATACCCATACGCTTCTCATCCGGAGAAAGACCTGCCATACCAAGATCCACGGACTTGGTCTGCAGTTCGCTCAGTACACCGTCAAAATCTACCGTAACGACCTCCAGCTCCAGTCCGAGATAGTCTGCAATATACTGCGCCAGTGCCATATCAAAACCGGCCAGCTCCGGGGTTCCGTCAGCACCGATTGCATAGAACTCATATGGAGCAAAATCCGGGCTGGTAGCTACTGTCAGCTTGCCTTCCGTAATCGTCTTGATCTCAGCCTTTGCTGCTTCGGTACTTTCTGCCTCTGATGCCGCTTCTGAAGCTGCTGTTTCCGCTGCTGTCTCAGTTGCCGCTGCAGTAGTCTCTGCTTCCTTGCTTCCGCCGCAGGCGGTCAGAGATGCCGTCATACATGCTGCCAGTGCAAGCGCAAATAATCTCTTCTTCATAATAATCCTCCTCATTTTGCATATATTCACAAAGAATGAATAATGTGCATAAATATTAGTTGCTTATCAAGTATTCATTATATCTTATTTTTCAGATTATTCAAGTACCATTTTTTCTTAAAACCCAGAGTGACCGTTACAGGATGCGCCGAAAAACCTCCTCCGGACGGTCAATCACATACTGCGGATGGAACGACTCCAGCTCCGCACGGTCACGGAATCCCCAGGTCACTCCCACGGTTATCAGGCCGGCTCCCAGACCGGTTTTCATATCTGTATTGGTGTCTCCAAAATACAGACAGTGCTCCGGTGTCTCTCCGAACTGTTCCAGAATCCGCCGCACGCCCGCCGGATCCGGCTTCTTCGGAATGCCAGGCTGCTCTCCCGCCACAATATCAAAATACCCTTTTCCGAAGATCGTCTCAATATTCTCCACGGTCCGCTCATGCGGTTTGTTGGATAAAACAGCGATCCGGATGCCTTTTGCCTTCAGCTGCTCCAGCAGCTCCGGTATCCCTTCATACGGCCGCACATGATACATACAGTGCTTCGCAAATACTTCCGTATAGACCCGCAGCCCTTCTTCATAATGAACCAGCTGCTCATCTCCGCTGTGCTTCAGCGCACGCTCAATCAGCACTTTGTAGCCATCACCGACAAACTGTTTCACATGTGTCTCATCCACCGGCGGATATCCGAAATGCTCCAGTGTCAGGTTCGTCGTAAAAGTCAGCGCTTCAATCGTATTCAGAAGCGTACCGTCCAGGTCAAAAATACAGCATCGAATCATATATATCTCCCTTCTGAGCAGTGATCCGCTCACGCCTGCTTCCACAGGCAGTTATTTTATAATCCCCTGCAGAAATACCACCAGAATCATCAGCGGCACCACAAATTTCACATAACCGTACATCCAGACCGGCACTTTTAATCCCGTACCCTGGTTGGCCTCGGCACGGAAATTCTCAAATCCCCATCCGAAATTCCAGGTACAGAACAGAAGATAGATCAACGATCCCAGAGGCAGCAGCCAGTTGCTGACAACATAATCCTCCAGATCCAGAATCGCAGACCGCGGTCCCAGCGGTTCCAGTCCGCTCAGCAGATTGTATCCCAGTGCACAGGGCAGAGACAGAAAGATAATCAGAACCAGATTCAGACACGCCGATTTCTTTCTGTCTATATTAAACAGTTCCATATCGCAGGCAATGATGTTCTCAAATACGGCAATCACCGTAGAAAACGCCGCAAACGACATAAACACAAAAAACAGTGTTCCCCAGATTCGCCCGCCTGTCATAGAGATAAAAACATTTGGAAGGGTAATGAAAATCAGGCTCGGACCGCTGTCCGGACTCACACCGAAAGCAAAGCACGCCGGGAAAATAATCAGACCGGCAACAACCGCCACAAACGTATCCAGCACCGCCACATTCACTGCTTCCCCCAGAAGCGTATGTGAATTATCCAGATAACTTCCGAAAATCGCCATGGCACCGATGCCGAGACTCAGCGTAAAGAACGACTGGTTCATGGCAGCGGCAATCACTTTTCCGATTCCGGCTTCCCGCATCTTCTGAAGATCCGGAAGCAGATAGAATTTCAGTCCTTCCACACCGCCTTCCAGCAGAATACCGTGAACCGCCATCACAACCATCAGCAGAAGAAGACAGAGCATCATATTCTTCGTAATCCGCTCAACTCCCTTCTGCAGTCCCATGGAACATACCAGAACGCCGCATACCACGACTACAACCATCCAGAATACATTGATGGACGGACTTGCAAGCATCTCTCCAAACAGACCGCTGACCTGTGCGGCATCCAGTCCGGTAAATTTGCCGGTCAGAAATCCATAAAAGAAATAAAGCATCCATCCGGCTACCGTCGTATAAAACATCATCAGCACATAATTGCCGACCAGTGCCACATATCCGTGCAGATGCCACTTCGTCCCCGGCTTCTCCAACTCCTGATAAGCTCTGACCGGGCTCTTGCGGCTGGCACGTCCGACCGCAAACTCCATGGACAATATCGGTACACCGAAAATGGCCAGGAAAATCAGATAGCAGAGCACAAAAGCACCGCCCCCGTTCTGACCAACCAGATATGGAAACCTCCATACATTTCCGATTCCAATGGCACATCCTGCCGACAGCAGAAGGAATCCAAGCCTGGACCCAAACTTCTCTCTTTGTTTCATCCCAATACTTCTCCCCATTTTATTAGTTTCCTGATACTATCGTGTTACCCCTGGTATCTTATCATATTTTTCTGGTAAATACCAGCGTATGTATATCGGAAAAACATTCCTGATACTGATATCCCATCCGGTCAAATCCCTTCAGCTGATCGATATGCTCTGCCTGACACTCAGCCATATACCGCACCATGGATCCCCGCGCCATCTTCGCAGCAGTTGCTTTTACCTTTACTGCACCGTCCTTTTCTTCTCCGAATACACAGGTGATCACGGAATCGTCCGGCTTCAGCCACGGCTCCACGGCTTTGCTGTATTCCTTTGAAGCCAGATTCACGATCGTAACCGGATCTGTTTTTTCTGCCTCAGGTTCCGTCAGTACCCGGTACAGCCGGTCTCCCCAGTAATCATACAGGCTGGTCACATGCTCCGCGCCGTGCTTCCAGTCAAGCTTCGCCTGCATCTCCAGCCGGTAAGGAACCACGCCGTCAAAGGCATGCAGGACTCCATAAAACCCGGAAAGAATATAGAGATGCCTGCCGATATAGGAAAGCTGTTCCCTGGTCATCACCTCCGGTGCCATATGCTGATACTGAATCCCATCATATGCCATTACCGCAGGCGTCACACGCCCGGTCAGACACATGTCCCGCAGACGCTCCACGTTCTGCGCCGCAATCGCATCATTACACTTCCAGATGCCTTTCAAAGTCCCGTAATCCAGTTCCTGCAGATACTGTTTCAATGCTTCTGTATGATCCAGAAAAAGCGGCACCGTCGCCGGAACCGGCAGATCATCCGCCGCGTGCATCTTTTTCGCCGGTGAAATCATAATGCGCAGCATCATTGGTCTCCTTCCATTGCCCGATTTCTTCTGTTTTTCATTGCCAACCTCCTCAACTTATGCTGTATCCATATTCACGCAGTAATCCCGAACAGATACAGAATACTATATTTCCCGTGAAATAACAAGCATAGGAGCCGCGATCACAATGGAACAAACAAAAAACGGCAGAATGCCCGGATTACTCCGCAGCCTTCCGCCGCTCTATGTACAGAACCTATCGCTCAATATACTGAATTGCCACACATTTCGGCCCGCCCTGTGCCACAAACACCGGGCTGAGTTCCATAATCCGAATTTCAAGATCCTGGAAGCTCTTTTCAAACAGATCCCGGATCTGAAGTGCATCCTCCCTCGCATCCGCATGTGTAATATAAAGGATATGCTTCATGCCAAGCTCTCTGTCCTTCAGATAATCCATAATGCTCTTCACTGCAGAAGACATGGTACGCTTCACACTGAATTTGTCCAGCTTTCTTCCGTCATCCGTCAGTTTCATCACCGGTTTCAGTTTCAGAACAGACCCCAAAGCCGCAGCAACCGGAGTCAGCCGTCCGCCCTGCTTTAAGAAATTGAAATCCTGCGGGATCAGAAATGACTCTGTCTGTCCTGCTTTCTCCCTCAGCCATTCCAGAATCTCCTCCACAGATCTGCCTTCCAGCTTCATCTTCTGTGCCTGTTCTACCATATACCGATGGGGACCGCACAGAGTCCGGCTGTTGAATACGGTAATCCGGCTGTTATGCTCCGCAATCTCTCTGGCGCTGCATGCACCCTGATACGTCCCGGACAGACCATCCGCCATGCTGATATTAATAATATCCGCATCCGGATATTTTTCATAAACTTCCACCACATCGCCAATCGGCGGCTGGGAAGACTGCGGAATCTGTCCGCTCCGAATTCCTTCATAATACCGCTTCATATCAATCTGAAGATCACGCCCCTCAAAGTCTCCCATATGCACGCAAAGCGGCACTGCTTCAAAGCCTGCCCTTTTCGCTTCCTCTTCCGTATACAATGTGGAAGAATCTGTAATAATCTGAACCATAATAAACGCCCTCGCCCCATAATGTAGTTTTGAAAACCATTTATTATAGTTTGCATTACTTTTGTTGATCCGTCAAGACTTTTTTCGACAAATTTTGCGGTCTTTGATAAACTGCAGCACACAGTCCTTCAGCTTCTGAATACTGTCCGTCACGTCTCCTCCCATATAGATCCCCATTCCCAGCTCCCGAAAGGTCTCCGGACTTACCGGAACACATAACACATCATCCGTTCTGCCTCGAATCATCAATTCAGTCATCATGGAAACGCCGAGCCCTCGTCCAACCATACGGATCACCGTCTCATCATCTACATAGGATGGCTTGACATTCAGTTTAATCCCGACCTGCTTCATTGCGGCATTGATATCGATATCAAATCTGCCATACGGCATCAGAAACTCCTTGCCCGAAAACTCCTCCAGAGGAAAAGTATTGCGATCAGTCAGAGGATAATCCTTCGGAAGAATTGCGTACATGAAATCATCATAAAGAGGCGTCCATTCACATCTGCTGTAGTTTTGCCTGCTGGCAAATATCACATCCGTTTTTCCCTCTTCCAACAATTCAAACGGTTCCAGTGCGTGATCCACCATTCGTAAATCCACCCTCACATCTGGACACAGACGGCGAAAACGGTAAAGGATCTCCGGCATCCAGTGCATAGCGATACTGGAGTAAGCAGCAATTCGTATGGTCGTTGTGGTGGTTTCCCGGATCGCCTGTATCTGATTCTCAAGTCTTGCATTTGCACGGAGAAATTCCCGAATCGCCGGCATGAGCTTCACCCCATACTCCGTCAGTTCGATTCCACTGTGATTTCTTCTCAATAACGGAATGCCTATTTCCCGTTCCAGGGTGTCCATCATATGGGTAAGTCCGGATTGTGTATAACCTACCACATCCGATGCCTTCGTAAAACTGCCAAGATCCACAGCAGTCACCAGAATTTCAAGTTTCTTGCTGTCCACTTAAATATATTCCTTTCGTATAGTATATGACAATTCTTCATGGAACTATTATAATTCCGGTTTTCCAAAATCTCAAGCCGGATGATAGAATATTCTAATAAGGAGATGAATATCGATATGAAGAAAAAAAGACTGTCATTCAGGCAAAAACTGTTGGTCGCCGGCACATTATTCGGCATGTTCTTTGGTGCCGGCAATTTAATATTTCCGGTACATCTGGGACAGCTTGCCGGGCGCAACATCATTCCTGCCATGTTCGGATTTATCATTACAGCCGTCGGCCTGCCGATTTTAGGAGTTGCAGCCATCGGAAATACCCATTCGGAAGGTCTCCAGTCCCTGGCAGACAAGGTCGGAAAAAGATACAGTTACGCTTTCACCTGCCTTCTTTATCTGACCATTGGTCCGTTTTTTGCCATTCCCAGGTGCGCAACCACCTCATTTACAGCCGGAATTCTGCCAATGCTTGGAGATTTTGGTTCGGAAACACTCGCCCTGTTTATTTTTTCACTGGTATTTTTTGTATGCGTGCTGTTTTTTTCCCTTCGTCCGGCAAATATTACGGTCTGGATCGGGAAAATTATCAATCCGATTTTTTTGCTTTTCCTCGCTGTGCTTGTCATTGCTGCCCTCATGAATCCAGGCACTGCCGTTTTCTCGGTGGAACCGGATCCTTCTTATCAGAGCCATGTCCTGTATTCTGCCATCATTGAAGGCTACGGAACCATGGATGCCATTGCCGGACTCGCATTCGGCATCGTAGTGATCGACATCGTCCGCAGAATGGGCATCCAGGAGGACTCTGACGTTTCCGGACAGGTTCTCCAATCCGGCATTATGACAGGAGTTCTCATGGCACTGATCTATGCCCTCATGATTCTCATGGGCGCGCAATCCAGAGGCTTGTTTGAACTCTCAGAAAATGGCGGAATCGCACTTGCACAGATTTCCAGATATTATCTTGGAGGTGCCGGCAGCATCGTTCTTGCAGTCACCATTACCTTTGCCTGCCTGAAAACTTCCATTGGTCTGGTCACAAGCTGCTCCGAAACGTTTTTAAGGATGTTCCCTAAAACATGCTCCTACAAAACCTGGGCAATCCTCTTTACAACATTTTCCTTCTGTATCTCGAATGTCGGGCTTTCAGCTATTATAAATTACAGCCTTCCGGTTCTTATGCTTTTGTATCCGCTGTCGATCACCCTGATCCTGATGGCCCTCTTCGGAAAACTGTTTCATCATGATAAGCACGTATATGTCAGCGTCACGGCATTTACCTTCATCGCAGCAGTGTTTGATTTCCTGAAAGCTCTGCCCGAGTCACTTCAGATCCGATTCCACCTGGGCAATATCCTTAAACTTGCAGAGAACACACTTCCGTGGTTCCATCTCAATCTCGGATGGGTGGCACCTGCGGCAGTCGGACTGATTTTTGGGCTGCTCCTATGCCATAGGAAACGGGCATAGGAGCCTCGGCTCCCTTTACATATTGATCATTTCTTTTAGCAGCCACAAAACTTCCCGCAATAACCGCATTCCGGATTCAGGACATTGGACAAGTTTGGTTCCTATCTGTTTTTGTACCTGTCCCAATCACTCTCATCACACATAAGGAGTTGGTCACGAATGGTTCAAAAACGTATAGGACGCACCGATCAGGAATGGCTGGACCTGATACAGGAATGCCGCACCAGCGGCCTGACAGATAAAACATGGTGTGAACAGCAGCATATCCAGCGCAGCAACTTTTATTACCAGATCAGACGGCTGCGGAAGAAAGCCTGTGAGATACATTCAAACTCCCTAACTTATGTCTTAAACATTTTTGTTAGGGCTTCCTGTTACGATTTGACTCCATTTGGTTTCAACTGCACCAGTCACATGTGCTGTATGAGCTAATGTTATCAAATTGTTATCAGTATTGTGTTATCACGCTATTATTCTCCCCAGAAATCAATACTATCCTGGGTTCTTAAATTCACTCTGAACATTCTCCACATAAAGTCTTCACGCTCAATAAAAATAGCTGTCACAAAAACAGTATCGTTTTACAGTCTATAAAAGGCATAATTTTGTTCTACATGAAGAAATCTATAGGGCGTTGAAATTCCAAGCATAGCTTCAACAGATGGTCCTTTTTAAGGATTTTCTTGAAGTCCTCTGATTTCACTCATAAGCTTTGATACCATTCTTGTAGAAACCATTTTTCCATATGAACTTGTAATCTGCTTCTTAAGTTCACGGAGCTTATCACTAGCATCTGGAGAGTATTTCAGTTTGTACTTCAATCTTCGCTTACCCCCAATTCTTTCTCCAAATCGTCCACATCAATCCAGCCTTCTTTCTCTGCTCTCTCCTCTGCCCGAAGAAATTGACGTCCATGACATCCTGGTAAACATCATAATCACTATCCGGCTCACTCATAAAAGTGCAGCGGCAGGCATTATGTATTCAGAATGGTTTTACTCCAGCGGTCGTTTTGCCATATGATACCCTATGCCCTGGTTCTCACCTACGATAACGATATTCGCCATTTAAAACCGCCTCCCGTCATTCCACAGCCGCATTCC
>JALFHZ010000176.1 GCA_022776445.1 Lachnospiraceae bacterium | reverse complement strand
CTGTTTAACATAAGCCTTTTTAATCATAAAAACAGGGCTGCGCACTGATTTCTTAGTGTGACAGCCCCTGATCTCTTGCTTTTTTAATAAACAAATACCAATTTTATCCAATCAACACCCTTTTCCCCTGAAATGCAAACCCATAACTCCGGATTCGATCCGCAGGAATCCCACGGGCTGTCAGCTGCGCCGCATACTGCCTTTTCTCGATCTGGTCTAAAGCGGCCTGCACAGTATCTTTCAGCGTTTCCTCGTCATCCGTATCGCGTACCTTAAATTCCAGGATGATGGCATCATCCTTCTCTGGATCTTTCGGCTCCAGCATCACATCATATCTGCCAAACCGCTTTCCCGGTTGGATGTGATCACATACCTGCTTTGCAGATCCACAATAAGGCCTAAGACAAACCCGTGATAGAACCGTTCAGGCTCCTCTTCAGATGGCCGATTTCCGGTATCGAAATAACTGAAGCAGTTCAAAGCCACTCGGTTCATGTAGACATTCATGGCTATCTTATCTCCTAAAAGAAGGGACTGGATAAAGTAATTGTAATCCGCTTCTGTTTCCCGAAACCACCCACGAATCATACCCTGGAACATCACCTTCACCTCCAGGTTGGTGAGGGCCAACTGATACTTCGGCTCGCATCCCTCCGGTATATCTGCGTAATTTTCATAAAAAAGCACCTTCAGATGCCCGCTGGCTAATAACAGACTCCAGACCGCCTTCTCATTCCCGTCTAACTGATTGTACACGATCTGCTCATCGATAGGCGATTCGATGGATTCCCCGCGCAGCAAGGTCTCGAACTTCTCCTTGATCCGGTGGTTTCCCTCACGCAGCAGTTTTCCTACCAGGCTGTTGGAACTGGTGTTAGCCCAGTAGGTCATCAGTTTCCCTTTATCCAGGAAATTGAGGATGGACCACGGATTGTAGATATCCTTGTGCTCCCCAAAAATGAAGCCATCATACCATTGCCTCACCCGCTCCTTCTCCTCAGAACGTCCACATTCCTCCAATGCTGTAAAGACCTCACCTTCCGTAAATCCAAAGGATGTGGTATATTTATCTGAGGTGGTAGTCACCACTTCCAGATTGTTCAAATCTGAGAAAATAGATTCCTTACTCACCCTTGTGATTCCTGTCATAAGTCCCCGCTCCAGCCAGGGATTGGTCTTGAAAGTGGAGTTGAAAAGACTTCTGGTGAAGGCCACCAACTGATCCCAATACCCGTCTACAAAGGCTTCCTGCATAGGGGTATCATACTCATCCAGCAGGATGATAACCTTTTTTCCATAATATCGATATAGATAATCAGAAAGCTGATACAAGGCCGAAGTCGCGTCCGAATTATTGATCTCCTGCGCCAGAATTCTGTCAAAATATGCCCGATCCGCATCTGTCAAAACTTTGCTTTCTTTCAGAAAAGAGTATCTGATAAACAGATTTCTCAAAATCTCGCAGATCTTCATTCGGGTGTCCGTATAATTAACTTCCTTCACCCGTGCGAAAGACAGGTTAATAACCGGATAAGTACCCTGCAGTTCTCTGTATGTTTCATCTTTCCAGATGGAAAGCCCCTCAAACAGCTCTCCGCGGCCCGCATAATTTACAGAAAAGAACTGCTCTACCATGCTCATGTTCAGTGTTTTCCCAAACCGACGGGGGCGGGTAATCAACGTCACACTGTCCCCGCTTTCCCACCACTCTTTGATAAAGGAAGTCTTATCGATAGGTAATTGCAATGATATCACTCTGTACTCACAGCTCTTCAAGATGGATCTGCTGGTGATGTCAATCGTGCTTCTGTGCATACTGTCAACTGTTCTCTATCAGAGAATCGCCTGGGGAGAAAAGAAATTTTTAAAGTAGCCGTCCATAGAAAAAGCGGAGACAACACCTTTATGGGATATCTCCGCATATGCCGGACAGCTTGATCAAAACATATTGGCTCAGTATTACTTTTCTTCCTTTACTCCAATCAACACCGTATTTGCTTCAACTGTTCCAGATTGTCGGACAAAGCTTTTCTCTCTGTCTCATTGACATAATACCTCTAAACAGAAGAAGACTGTCCTTATTCATTCTTGAGGCCGGGTGTGGGCAGAGCCCACGAACCGGAAAATCCTTAATGTCTGTTTCTGATGCAAAAATTTCAGAGTATACTTACTAGCATATGGACATACTCAACAGGACTAAAGCCCATAATGAAATAGGAAGCTATTCTTCGTAGCTGCCTACCCGCTAAAGGAATAGAAAAACTTATTTGCAAACTGGTCTCTTGAAAGTCAGGATTTTACAAAAATATCAGTTCAATTTATTTTGAAATTGTCACTTTATCAAGCACAGTACTGGGTCCCTGACCGTAGGTAGAGTAGGTTGTCATGGTAACATTTCCACCGTCAACCGTTACGATCGTATATCCCGGGATTTTATTTTGTACCGCTACATTGGTTCCCATTGGATACACACCTTTTAAATACTCCTGGCTTCCTGTCATGCCGTTCGCAAGATAAGGATATGCGTCATTATCCTTTACGTAAATTTTTTCACTGTCAAAAATATTGTAATATTTCAGACCGGAACCGGTATTGCAGGTTAAGTATATAGTTCCCTGAGGATTTACAAGGGAAGAACTGTCATCGGATACACGCTGGCTGTTATACATGGCATAGCTTCTTACATATACATGATCATGTCCTGCCAGAACCACGTCTACCTTATACTTGTCCATTAATTTCTCAAAACCGGCCTCCACATAGTACTGGATATCCCGGTCTGCCACATGCTGTGCCGCACTTTCTGTGGATTTATGATGCTGGACGAACAGCCACTGATAATCTGGATGAGCGGTAACAGCCGCCTGCAATGTCTGGTCAAATAACTGGATAAACGGTACTGCCTGTTCTGTATTTTGAGGATAGGCGGAATCGTTCAGGACTACAAACAGTGCATTGTTTACCATGTAGTAATAGTTTCCTGTGGTTTCTACTGCCGCCTGGCTTTGGCTGCTTCCGGTGATTTCTGCAATTTTTGAGTCTGCCTTTACGATATTAGGAAGATTATAGTGGTATAAAAACGGGGTATGGCGATCATGGTTTCCTACCGATGCCGCAAAAGCATATTTCTGCATCTGGGAAGGATCTGTAAAATCAACGTATTCTGTTTCCTTTCCTTCTTTTGTGGTGTCTACCTGGTCACCGGCAGATGCAATAAAATCAACATCATGTTGTTCAATCTGGCTCAATGTATCTGCCCAGCCTTGTTTGGTTGTTCTGTCTGCACTAAATTGAGCACTTGACTTATCCTGTTCTCCATTGTTTAACTGTGGGTCACCTACAAAGGCAAAGGAAAATGCTCCTTCTGCCGGAACCTGATAGGTATATTCTTTGCTCCAGGTTTCTCCATTATCATTGCTGATCCAGTATCTGTAAACTTTTCCGGCAGACAGACCGGATACCGTGGCTTTACAGCTTAATTTTCCAACAGAAGCGCCTGCCTTCACTGCATTTACTACGATGGGAGATTGTCCGTCGGTCTGAAACCATGCCTGTGAGGTTCCTGTTTCGTTCGCATTACAGTACCAGTTTAAGTTAAGGGATGCGGTGGTATCTGCAGGAGTCAAAATTAAAGTCTCTGCGGTAAATCCGTCATCTGCCATTGCTGTCATGCCAAAACCTGATGCCAGAATGGCGGAAAGGGAAAGTAGTACTGCGGTTCTTTTCCATGTGAACTGTGCATTCTTTTTCATATGCGTTCCTCCTAAAGTTTTCTTTCACGAGATATTATAGACAACGCCAATGTAAAGATCTATCATAGTACTGTTAAATTTAAGTAATAGTTCAGCGGTATTCCTGTTCAGTTTTAGGTAAGGTTTCACTGTTCCACAATTTCCCCATCAGACAGAATTCCTACTCTGCCTCCGGCAAGATCATTTGCTTCTATCACAAAGCGATCCATGGATCCATCTGCTTTCGCCGCTGCAATCGCTTCATTCACCCAATGTCATTAATTTAAAGAAAATTGCTTTGTAGTGAGAAATAGAATTGCAAATTATTGATATTTAATGATAAATATGCTATCATATGTGATGAGAAAAGAGGTTGGCATGTTTATCAAAATACTTACTAAAACGTACAAAGGTGAGAAACGGTATTACGCCAGTCTCGTTGAAAACAAACGGATCGATGACAAGGTAGTCCAAACGGTTAAGGCGAATCTTGGCCCAGTAACTGAGGATCAAATCCCTTATCTGAAAGCTGCCTATGCCGCTAAAAAGCCTCGTCTTGTTTATGACGACGATTGACGCGGAGGTACTGTAGTGAGAAAATCCAACTCCCGCATCAGGTGCGATATTAACAGAATTCATTCTGATCAGTTTGCAGAGTTTTGCAGGAACGGGAAACAGAATGTTTTTGTCCGAAATCGTAAGATGCCGTTGGATGATCTCATTTTCTCCATGATCAACAGAAAAGGGCTTACACTCAAACTGGAGCTTCGTGGATATATGAACATTTCTCACCCTGGAACCCAGATATCCAAGCCTGGGTATTTAAAACAGCGTATGAAACTAAACCCAGAGGCGTTTGTCGACCTGTATCGCTTCCACAACAGGAACTTCTATTCTGACCCGAAAACGGAGCTATATACTGTTAACGGCTTTCTTGTTCTTGCTGCTGATGGATCAGATATTA